>NZ_MUYZ01000067.1:20565-26602 GCF_003013775.1 Micromonospora sp. MH33 | reverse complement strand
CGAGGTCGAGCTGGCCGCCGATCCCGCCGCCGCGCCGGCCCCGGACGGCACAACCGTCGCCGGCGGGCCGCCGCGGCCGGCCGCGCCCGGCGCAGCGCTCGCCGGGCCCAACGGCCCGTGGGTCGCTCCCGGCCCCCACGGCACGCCGCTCGCCGCCGGGCCCAACGGCACGGCCGTGGCCCCGCACTCACCCGCCCCGGGTACGCCGGCACCCGCCCTGCCGCAACACGGCTCGCCGGTGGCCGGCGTACCCCCGCAGGCTCCCGGAATCCCGCACCAGCCGGGCGCGTGGCCGGGGTGGCCCGGCGTACCCGGGAACGGGACGCCCGGGTCGCCGGCCGCGCCGACCGGCGGTGGCCGGCGACGACGGGCCCTGTGGATCTCGGTCGGCGCGGTGGCGGCCCTGGCCGGGGTGGCCACCGCGACCGTCCTCTACCTGACCCGGGACCGCCACCCGGAGCTGGACTTCGAGGCGTTCGGCAAGCCCGTCCGCGTCGCGGCGGGCGGGGAACGGCCCGTGGAGATGTTCACGGCGGTCGCGGGCGACCGGGCCTACCTGGCCTATCCGCGCGAGGACGACCGGCTGGCGGTGGTGGCCGTCGATGCGGGCACCGGCAAGGAGCTGTGGCGCAAGGAGAGCGCCACCACGGCTGACCAGTGGGCCGGCGTGGTGGCGCTGCCCGGCGCGGTGGCGCTGCTCGCGGACGCCGCGGGCAGCAGCACCCCGCGCCAGCTCGAGGTGCTCGACGGCGGGCACGGCGGGCCGCGCTGGCGGCACACCGTGCAGGGGGACGACGAGATGTTCGTCGGCAGGGACGTGGTGGCGGTCACCGACCACGAGCGGAAGCGGCTGGTCGGACTCAAGCTGAGCAACGGCGACGAGAAGTGGTCGCTGCCCGACCTGACCGACCAGTACGGCAGCACGCGCGACAGTGTGCACCCGGTGACCACCGACCCGGCGGTCTCCGGCCCCGGGTACGGCGACGGTTCGCCCCGCGATCCCGAGCAGGGCCCGATCGAGCAACTCGTGCAGGTGAGCGCGGACAAGTCGGTCCGGCTGATCGACCTCGACTCCGGCCATGAGGCCCGTCGCTGGAAGGCGGTGGCCGAGCCGGACGACCTCGTCGCCGCCCACGAGGACCGGCTCTACGTGGCGGGCGACGACGGGCGGCTGCTCGCGTACGACCTGGGGAAGCAGGCACAGCCCAGCGTGCTCTACACCGCCGAGGACGACAACCGGCGGGCGAAGGCGCTGGCGCCGTGCGGGGAGCACCGGGCCTGCCTGCTGGAGGTGACCAACTCCGACGACAAGACCGCCGCCGTGGTGGCCGCGCGGGAGGGCAAGGGCGTCAAGCGGTGGGCGGCGCCGGGGATGACCCAGCTGGTGCCGGTCGGTGAGCGGGTGCTGGCCCGGCGGATCTACCCCGAGCCGGCGGCGACCCTCTTCGCGCCGGACGGGACGAAGGTGCTCGACGACGAGGACGGGGTGGCCGTCCGGGTCGACGCCGGCAACCTGCTGCTCTTCGCCGACCCGCTGGGCAGCGGGGTGGACGACCGCAGCGTGGCCGGGGTGGGTGCCGGGTCGGGCAAGGTGGTCCCGCTCGGCGAGCTGAAGGACGTCCGGGGCGACTCCTGCTCGTGGAACACGCAGGTCATCGTGTGCGGCTCCGAGGAGGACTTCGTGCTCCACCGCTTCGTCAGGGAGTAGCGCCGAGGTCGCGGAAGACGGTCAGCGCCGCCGGGTCGTCGATGGTCGGCGGCACCGGCTCGTCCCGCCCCTCGACCAGCCCGCGCATGGTCCGGCGGAGGATCTTGCCGGAGCGGGTCTTGGGCAGCGCCGGCACCACGGTCACCCGGCGGAACGCGGCCACCGGCCCGATCCGCTGCCGGACCAGGGCGACCAGCTCACCGGCGAGCGCGTCCGGGTCCGCCTCGGCGCCGGCCTTGAGCACGACGTACCCGCTGGGCACCTGGCCCTTGAGCGCGTCCGCCACGCCGATCACCGCGCACTCGGCGACCGCTGGGTGCGCCGCCAGCACCTCCTCCATTGCCCCGGTGGAGAGGCGGTGCCCGGCCACGTTGATCACGTCGTCGGTGCGGCCCATCACGTAGAGGTAGCCGTCGTCGTCGAACCGGCCGCCGTCGCCAGTCAGGTAGTAGCCGGGGAAGGTGGCGAGGTAGGAGCGGACATAGCGCTCGTCGTCGCCCCAGAGGGTGGGCAGGCAGCCGGGCGGCAGGGGCAGCCGGATCACGATCGAGCCGTCGGTGCCCGGCGGCACCTCCCGGCCGCCGCCGTCGACCACCCGGATGTCGTAGCCGGGTACGGGCACCGACGGGGAGCCGGGCTTGATCGGCAGCGGCTCCAGGCCGCGCGGGTTGGCCGCCACCGGCCAGCCGGTCTCCGTCTGCCACCAGTTGTCCACCACGGGTACGCCGAGCCGCTCCCCCGCCCACGCCCAGGTGTCCGGGTCCAGCCGCTCGCCGGCCAGGAAGAGGGTGCGCAGGCTGCTCAGGTCGTGTCCGGCCACGAGCGCGCCGTCCGGGTCCTGCCGGCGGATCGCCCGGATCGCGGTGGGGGCGGTGAACAGGGCGGCCACCCGGTGCTGGGCGGCCACCCGCCAGAACGCCCCGGCGTCCGGGGTGCCGACCGGCTTGCCCTCGTAGAGCACCGTGGTCGCGCCGGTGAGCAACGGCGCGTACACGATGTAGGAGTGGCCGACCACCCAGCCCACGTCGGAGGCGGCCCAGAAGACGTCGCCCGGCTCGATGCCGTAGACGTTCCGCATCGACCAGCGCAGCGCCACGGCGTGCCCGCCGTTGTCCCGGACAACTCCCTTGGGGCGGCCGGTGGTGCCGGAGGTGTAGAGGATGTAGAGCGGGTCGGTGGCGGCGACCGGCACGCACCCCACCGGCTCGGCGTCGGCCATCACCTCGTCCCAGGTCAGGTCGCGGCCGGCGACCAGCGGGGCGGGCTCCTGGGGGCGCTGCACGATCACGCAGTGCGCCGGGGCGTGCGTCGCCTCGTCCAGCGCGGCGGCGAGGATCGGGTGGTAGGGCACCACCCGGTCCACCTCGATGCCGCAGGAGGTGGCGACCACCACGGTCGGCCGCGCGTCGTCGAGGCGGACGGCCAGCTCGTGGGCGGCGAAGCCGCCGAAGACCACCGAGTGCACCGCGCCGACCCGGGCGCAGGCCAGCATGGCGATGACCGCCTCCGGCACCATGGCCAGGTAGAGCAGCACCCGGTCGCCCGGGCCGACGCCGAGCCGGCGCAGCGCACCGGCGAACCGGGCGGTCTCGGCGAGCAGTTCGGCGTAGCTGAGGGTACGGACCGCGCCGGTGACCGGGCTGTCGTGGATCAACGCCGGCTGGTCGCCCCGGCCGGCGGCCACGTGCCGGTCGAGCGCGTTGTGGCAGGTGTTCAGCTCCCCGTCGGGGAACCAGCGGTACAGCGGCGCGGCGCTGTCGTCGAGGATCCGCTCCGGTGCCCGGTGCCAGTCGAGGTCCGCGGCGGCCTCCCGCCAGAAGCCGACCGGGTCGGCGATGCTCCGCTCGTACGCTGATCGATACGCGCCCATACCGTCATGCTGGTCGCGTCCCCGGGCCGGCACGACGGCCGGCCGGGGTCGGTGCGCCGGAAGCGCGCCCCGGCTCGGTGAACGGCCCGGCCGCGGCGGTGGGCGGTCGCCGTTTCCGGGCCACCCGCCGGGGGTACGGCTGGCGCATGGCGACGAACACGAAGGCGTACCTGGTGGGCGGTCCCCGGGACGGCAACAGCCAGGACGCGGGTGACCAGGCCCTGTTGGAGATCGAGATCGACGGCATGATCCACCGCTACATCCGGACCACGCAGCAGCACGGCGAGGGGGGCGTCGTCTACAACTACGACGGGATGGTGGCCCCCGGCGGCGGCGAGCCGGGCGTCGAGGACCCGGCGGCGCGGGTGGCCTCCCCGAAGGCCGACGCCGAGGGGCGGTGACCGCTCAGCCCACCGGGCGACGGATGAACCGCGTCCAGCCGGGTAATGCGAGCGCCGTCCTGGTGGAGTGACGACCGGCGTCGCGGCGTTCCGCGACCGGGCGCGCGGGCGGGCGGCGGGGGGCCGTCCCGCCCGCGGCCACGGTGTTCAGTTGCCGGTCACCCAGTTCCAGGCGGAGACCACCCACTCGGTCTGCTGGAGGTAGGCCACCCCCACACCGGCCAGGAAGAGCGCGGTCACCAGGTGCGCCCCGCGGGCGCTGCGCCGCACCCGGCCGAGCTGCCGCTCCAGGACCAGCCGGCCGAGCAGGCGGGCGAGGGCGAACAGGCCGGCGGCGGTGAGCAGGCTGAGGACGAAGGTGAGCAGCGGGGCGGCCAGGTCGCCCCGGCCGGAGATCGCCCAGATGCCCCAGCAGACGAAGGCGAACAGGGCGCCGGCCGCGCTCCACTCCCCGCCCCGGCGGAGCTGGGCGAGGTGCCAGCTCATCGGTCGGCGGGGCGACGACTCGCCCGTCCAGTCGCCGGGGTCGACGGCGGGGAACTGCTCGGTCCGGGGCGTACGCGGCTGGCCGACCGCCGCCACCCCGCGCCGGAACGCGTCCCGCTGCGGGGGCACCACGCCGGGCTGCGGCGGCACCTCGACCGTCCGCTCAGCCCACGGCTGTGTCTGGTCCGCCATTTCGTGTCCTCCCCCTCGACCGACGCCGACCACGGTTCCGAGGGTAGCGAGCCGGCAAATAGGGTGCCGACCCCGAAGGTGATGGGTTAGACACATCCGATGATTGACGCGTTGGTGCCCCGGGCCGAGGACTACAACGAGATCGCCGCCCTGCTGGCGCTTGCCTTCCACGGCGGCGTCGACCCCGAACTGCTGGAGGTCGAGCGCGGCGTCTTCGAACCGGACCGGTCGCTGCTGGTCCGCGACGGCGGGACCGCCGTCGCGCACGCCGCGGCGTTCAGCCGCGACCTGGCCGTGCCCGGGGCCAGCGTGCCGGCCGCGCACGTGACCATGGTCTCGGTCGCCCCGACGCACCGCCGGCGCGGGCTGCTCACCGGGCTGATGCGCCGGCAGCTCCGCGAGGTCCGCGACGCCGGCCGGGAGCCGCTCGCGGTCCTCTGGGCCAGCGAGGGCCGGATCTATCCCCGGTTCGGCTACGGCCTGGCCGCGCAGCGGCTCGTGCTGGCCGGCGACACCCACGGGCTGCGCCTGCCGGACCCCACGCCCGCCGAGGGCACCCTCCGCCTGGCCCGGCCGGCGCCGCACCGGGCCGAGCTGGCGCGGCTGTACGAGCGGGTGCGTGCCGACCGCCCCGGCTGGTCGGGCCGGAACGAGCGCTGGTGGGACTACGTCCTCGCCGACGTGAAGGGGCTGCGGGGCGGCGCCACCGAGCGCCGGGTGCTGCTGCACGAGGGACCGGACGGCCTCGACGGGTACGCGCTCTACCGGACGAAGGAGGAGTGGGCCGGCACCGGGCCGCGGGCCGAGGTCCAGGTGGGCGAGGTGGTGGCCGCCCGGCCGGAGGCGTACCTGGCGCTGTGGCGGCTGCTGCTCTCGATCGACCTGACCCGCCGGGTGTCCTTCCCGATCGCCGCCGTGGACGAGCCGCTGTTCCGGCTCGTGGACGAGCCGCGGCAGCTCGGCGCCCAGCTCGCCGACGCCCTCTGGGTACGCGTCGTGGACGTGCCGGCCGCGCTGGCCGCCCGCCGGTACGCCACCGACGTCGACGTGGTCCTGGAGGTCACCGACGACCTGCTGCCGGAGAACGGCGGCCGGTGGCGGCTGGTCGGCGGCCCGTCCGGGGCGGAGTGCACGGCCACCACGGCGCCGGCCGGGCTGGCCTGCGACGTCCGCGCCCTCGGCGAGCTCTACCTGGGCGGCGCCGGACTGGCCGCGCTCGCCGCCGCCGGCCGGGTCCGGGAGCTGGTCCCGGGGACGGTGGCGGCGACGGCCCCGGCCTTCGGCTGGCACCGCGCCCCGGCCCCCATGGAGGTCTTCTGACTCCCCCGGCACCTCCCGCGCGCCGCACCGCGCCCGGTACGGTCGGGTGATGGGTGATGC
>NZ_MUYZ01000067.1:0-20517 GCF_003013775.1 Micromonospora sp. MH33 | reverse complement strand
CCAGGGCGACGGCGCGACGCCGGACGCCGACGGCCCGAGCGCGAGCACGGCCGCGGTGCACGACGACGACGGCTCCAGGTCGCCGCGCGGCGCCAGACGCACCGAGCCGGAGTCGTCGGACGACGGCTCCAGGTCGCCGCGCGGCGCCAGACGCACCGAGCTGGAGCCGTCGGACCCCCGTGGCCGGCGACCGGGACCGCCCGCCGACGAGGGCGAGCGGGGGCTGCGCGGCCTGGTCGGCTCCGGCTCGTCGCAGGTGAGCGTGACCGCCGCGCTGCGGGCGCGGGACGCCGCCCGGCCGACCGACGAGCACCTGGCCGAGGCCGAGGCCCGGGTGGTGATCGTCCGCCGCAACTGGGTGCCCCGCGAGGAGCTGCCCCGCACCGGGCGGTGACGGGCGCGACCTGCGCGGCCGCGCCCGTCGGTGACGGGTCAGGCGGGCAGTTCGGGAAGCTCTCGGCTCTGCTCGTAGTCGGCGACCTGGGCGATCCGGCGGGCGTGCCGGGGGTTGCCCGAGAACTGGGTGGTGAGGAACGCCTCGACCAGGGCGGTCGCCTCGTCCAGGGTGTGCTGCCGGGCGCCGATCGCCACGATGTTGGCGTCGTTGTGCTCGCGGGAGAGCTGCGCGGTGTCGATGTTCCAGGCGAGTGCCGCCCGGACCCCGGCGATCTTGTTGGCCGCGATCTGCTCGCCGTTGCCGGAGCCGCCGATGACCACACCGAGGCTGCCCTGGTCGTCGACCACGCGCTGCCCGGTGTGCAGGCAGAACGCCGGGTAGTCGTCGTCCGGGTCGAAGGCGTGCGGGCCGACGTCGACCACCTCGTACCCCTGCTTGGCCAGGTGGTTGGCGAGGTGCACCTTCAGCTCGAAACCGGCGTGATCGGATCCCAGGTAGACGCGCATACCGCGCAGTCTGACAGGCCCGCCCCCGTGCCGGCGCGCGGGCGGCGGCACGGAGGCGGATTCGTCACACGCCTCAGCGGGGAAGTTCGGCGACGACCAGACCGGCCCGCGCCTTCGGAGTGAACCAGGTGCTCTTGCGCGGCATCTTCTCCCGGGCCAGGTTCACCGCGACGAAGTCGTCCACGGTCACCGGGGCGACGAGGACGGCCAGCTCGGCCCGGCCGGCGTCGACCTCGCCGATGAGCCAGTTCGCCGGGTAGTCGCCGCCCACGTAGGTGATCCGCTTGTCGCCCGGGTCGAGGCCGAGCGCGTCGCGCAGCAGCAGCCGCTCGACCAGCGCGTGGTCGAGGTTCTCCAACCGGTCGCCGCCGACGTGCGGCAGGCGCACCGCGTACCCCTGGCCGGCGAGGTGGAGGTGCACGGTGCCGCCGGTCGCCGGGACGTCGACCGGGCCGGCGATCGGAGTGATCTCCGCGCCAGCGGCGCGGAGCCGGTCGAGCAGCTCGTCCGGGGTGGTGGTCAGCTCGCTGACCAGCCGGTTGTAGGGCTGGATGGCGACCGACGCCGGCGTGGTGATCACCGACAGGAAGCGCGGAAAGCCGCCGGTCTGCGCGGCCAGGCTGCGGTGGTTGCCGTCGGCGACCACCAGCTCGCCGCCGCCCGCCAGGGCGGTCAGCTCGTCCTGCGCCGGGCCCGGGCCGAGCAGCCAGATGGCGTGCGTGCGGCCGGCCTGGTCCACGTCGGTGGCGGCGGGCGCGCCGGCCGTCTCGGTCGCCGCCGCGAGCGCCGCGTGCAGCTCGTCGCCGCGCCCGGTCTGGAGCAGGAGTACGGGTGAGAGCAGGTGACCCAGCGCCTCGGCCAGGGCGACGCGCTCCCGCACCTTGGCGATGAACACGTCCTCGTTGCGGATCACCAGGCCGGGCTCGTCGGCCCGCGTCGAGATCTGGTCGGTGTCGACCATGGCGAACAGCCCGTACGCGCTCTCCTCGCCCGGAGCGCTGATCCGGTAGAGGACCACGACCTGCTCGGCCGGGGTGTAGCTGCCGTCCGCCTTCGCCTCGGCGAGGCGGGCCACCGCGTCGGGGAGCGCGTCGAGGAACGACTTCCCGAGGCTCCCCGGCGCCCGGTGGGGCATCTCGATGCCCAGGGCACTGTGCGGATTCGCCTCGACGATGGCGGTGATCTCCGCGTCGTCGGCGAACTCGTCGTAGTTCTGCGCGCCGGTGCCGCCAGTGGTGATCCAGGCCCGGGCGATCGGATGCACGACCGTCATGCCCGCTGACGCTACCCGCGCCGTCCGGAGCGCCGGTGCCGGACCCGCGCGCCGTCCACCAGATGAAAGGGGACGCGGTCAGCCGGTGCGGTGCCGGCCGGGGGCCGCGCTCCCGCCCGGCGTCGGTGCGGCCGGCCGGGAGCCGCCGGAGGCGGTGAGCCGTACCGTCGTCGTCCCGGCCGGGACCGGGCGGCCCGTCGCGGCGCTGGTGCGGACCGTGCCCGGGGTCCGGGCCGGCAGGCCCGCGTCGGCGGGCGGGGTCATCCGCGAGGCGGCCACCACCCGGGCGACGCCGACCACGATCGGCGGAGCCACCAGGCCGGCCATCTCGGCCGGGACCGCCGGCCAGTCGCCCTCGGCCACCGACCAGTACGTCGCGCCGGAGTCCTCGGTCGCCGTCTCCGGCGCGTCGGCGGACAGGCGGCGGTGCTTACCCATGGGAACGCCTCCAGGAGCTGCCGGGCTGCGGCCCCGGGCGGGCCGCCGGCTGGGACACCCGGTGAAACGAGCCCCGCACCGGCCCGGTGACGGGGCGGCGCGGGGCTCGTCCGGCACGGCTCAGTCGAAGACCGGGCCGACCTCGCGGCTGCGCTTCAGCTCGTAGAAGCCGGGCGTGCCGGCCACCAGCAGGACGCCGTCCCAGAGCCGGCCGGCCGCCTCGCCCTTCGGCGCCGGGGTGATCACCGGGCCGAAGAAGGCGACCTGCCCGCCGTCCGGGCCCGGGGCGTGGATCACCGGGGTGCCCACGTCGGTGCCGACCGGCCGCATGCCCGCCTCGTGGCTGGCCCGCAGCGCCTCGTCGTACTCGGTCGACTCGGCGGCGTCGGCGAGCGCCGGGTCGAGGCCGACGTCGGTGAGCGCGCCGGCCAGCATGTCCCGGCCCAGCTCCTCCTTGCCGAGGTGAATCCGGGTGCCCATCGCGGTGTAGAGCTTCCCCAGCACCTCCCCGCCGTGCGCCTGCTCGACGGCGATGCAGACCCGCACCGGGCCCCAGCCCTTCTTCATCAGGTCCTGGTACTGCTCCGGCAGGTCCCGGCCCTCGTTGAGCACCGAGAGGCTCATCACGTGGAACCGGATGTCCACGTCCCGGACCTGCTCGACCTCCAGCAACCAGCGGGAGGTGATCCACGCCCACGGGCACAGCGGGTCGAACCACATGTCCACGGCGACACGTTCGGTCACGGTGTCATCCCTTCACGACTCCACAGCGCCGGAGCTCCGGCGCCTTCCCCTCCGATCCTCACCCCACCCGGCATCGACCGGTACCGGAATGAGAGCGTGACCTCGGCCACCGAAGGGTGTCCGTGCATGGAAGACTCGGTTTCGGACCGGCCGTCACGAGCGGGCCGGGGAGGCCGGTGCCGCGGGGCGCGGCGAGACGAGTGGGATGGAGACGAACAGTGCCGGGAGTGCGCAACCTGACCCAGGTCGAGGCCACCGAGCGGGCCCGCCTGCTCGACGTCACCGGGTACGACATCAAGCTTGACCTGTCGACCGCGGTGCAGGCCGACGGCCGTACCTTCCGGTCGGTGACCGAGGTCCGGTTCCGCTGCGCCGAGCCAGGGGCGAGCACCTTCATCGAGACGGCCGCCGAGTCGGTGCGGTCGGCGACGCTGAACGGCACGCCGCTCGACCTCGCCGGCTGGTCCGCCGAGAAGGGCCTCACCCTCACCGGCCTGGCCGCCGAGAACGTCCTCGTGGTCGACGCCGACTTCGGCTACTCCAACAGCGGGCAGGGCCTGCACCGCACGGTCGACCCGGTGGACGGCGAGACCTACCTCTACAGCCAGTTCGAGACCGCCGACGCGCAGAAGGTCTTCGCCTGCTTCGACCAGCCCGACCTGAAGAGTGTCTACACCTGGCACGCCACCGTCCCGGCGCACTGGCGGGTGGTGTCCAACATGCCGGTGGAGCGCGAGGAGCCGGCCGGTGAGGGGCTCAAGACCGTCCACTTCGCCGAGTCGGCGCGGATGAGCACCTACATCACCGCGCTCTGCGCCGGCCCGTACCACGAGGTGCGGGACAGCCACGACGGCATCGACCTGGGCGTCTACTGCCGGGCCTCGATGGCCCGGTACCTGGACGCGGACGACCTGTTCCTGATCACCAAGCAGGGCTTCGACTTCTTCCACGAGAAGTTCCAGGTGCGCTACCCGCTGCCCAAGTACGACCAGCTCTGGGTGCCGGACTTCAACGCCGGCGCGATGGAGAACTTCGGCTGCGTCACGCACGCCGAGTCGCACTACATCTTCCGCTCGCAGGTCACCGACTTCGAGTACGAGCAGCGGGCCAACACGATCCTGCACGAGCTGGCGCACATGTGGTTCGGTGACCTGGTCACCATGCGCTGGTGGAACGACCTGTGGTTGAACGAGTCGTTCGCCGAGTGGGCCAGCCACTGGTGCAACACCCACGCCACCCGCTTCTCCGACGCGTGGACGACCTTCCTGTCCATCCGCAAGAACTGGGGCTACCGGCAGGACCAGCTCTCCTCCACCCACCCGGTCTACTGCGAGATGCCGGACCTGGAGGCGGTCGAGGTCAACTTCGACGGCATCACCTACGCCAAGGGCGCCAGCGTGCTCAAGCAGTTGGTCGCGTACGTGGGCGAGGAGCCGTTCGTGGCCGGCCTGCGGGCCTACTTCGGCAAGCACGCCTGGGGCAACGCCACCTTCGACGACCTGCTCTCCGAGCTGGAGACGGCCTCCGGCCGGGAGCTGCGCAAGTTCGCCGCCCAGTGGCTGGAGACCGCGCAGGTCAACACGCTGCGCCCCGAGGTGACCATCGGCGCCGACGGCGCGTACGAGCGGGTGCTGGTCCGGCAGGAGGCGCCCGCCGGGCACCCGACCCTGCGCACCCACCGGATCGGGGTGGGCCTCTACGACCTGACCGACGGGCGGCTGGTCCGCCGGGAACGGGTCGAGGTGGACGTGACCGGCGAGCTGACCGAGCTGTCCGTGCTGCACGGCAAGCCCGCCGCCGACGTGCTGCTGCTCAACGACGACGACCTGACGTACACCAAGCTGCGGCTCGACGAGCGGTCGATGGCGACCGTGGTGCAGCACATCGCCGGCTTCGACTCGTCGCTGGCCCGCGCGCTCTGCTGGACCGCCGCCTGGGACATGACCCGCGACGCCGAGCTGTCGGCCCGGGACTACGTGGCGCTGGTGCTGGCCGGGCTGCCGGCGGAGACCGACATCAACCTGGTCACCGCCACCCTGCGCCAGGCGAGCACCACGCTCACCTTCTACGCCGACCCGGCCTGGGCGCCGACCGGCTGGGCCGAGCTGGCCCGGACCGCCCGGACCGCGCTCGCCGCGGCCGAGGAGGGCAGCGGATTCCAGCTGGCCTGGGCCCGGGCGTACGCCTCCGCGGCCCGCTCCGACGAGGACCTGGCCGCGCTGCGCGGCTGGCTGGACGGCGCCGGTGTGCCGGCCGGGCTGACCGTGGACACCGAGCTGCGCTGGACCGTCCTCCAGTCGCTGGTGGCCAACGGCGCGGCCGGGGCCGCCGAGGTGGAGGCCGAGCTGGCCGGCGACCGGACCGCCAGCGGCGAGCGGGAGGCCGCGTACGCGCACGCGCTCGTGCCGACGGCGGAGAACAAGGCGGCGGTGTGGGCGCAGCTCACCGGACCGGAGGCGCTGCCGAACTGGCGCAACCGGGCGCTGCTGCAGGGCTTCACCCACCCGGCGCAGGTGGAGCTCACCGCGCCGTACCGGGAGAAGTACTTCGCCGCGGCGGCGCAGGTGTGGGCGCAGCGGGACAGCGAGCCGGCGCAGGAGTTCGTCCAGCTCGCCTACCCGGCGTACCTGATCGAGGAGGACACGGTGGCGGCCACCGACGCCTGGCTGGCCCAGGAGGGTCACCCGGCGTCGCTGCGCCGGCTGGTGGCGGAGGGCCGCGACGGCGTGTCCCGCGCCCTCAAGGCCCGCGCCCGGGACGCCCGGACCGCCTGATCCCCGCGGGGCGGCCCGGGCTCGGGCCGCCCCACCGGCTCGGCGAGACGGCGGAGTCGCAACCCCGGACACCGCCGCCCCCAGACCTGGTGGCAGACACGAAGAAGCCCGGCCCGCGTCGCGCGGGCCGGGCTTCGTCGTCGTGTGGCGGTGGGTCAGCCCTTGCCGGCGTGGCTGGCGAGCTGGTCGAGGCCCTGGATGATGCCGCCGGCCAGGTCGCCGCCGCCGAACGAGGCCACCATGGAGAGTGCGGCCAGCTTGGCGTACGTGTCCGGGATGCGCTTGCGCGCGTACCGGCCGGTGATGATCTCGAGCTGCCGCTGGTTGGGCGACACGGCGATCAGCACGGACCTGTCCGGCTCGGCGAGCTGGCGGTGCAGCCGCCCGGCGTGCTCCCGGATCGGCTCGTCGAGGCCGCCCACGTAGACCGAGAAGACCAGGCCGGTGCCCTGGTCGGCCAGGCGGAGCGCCTCGTCGATGCGGAGCAGCTGACGGGTCGAGAACGGCCCGTCCAGGACCTCGGGCGGGTTACCGGTCCCCGTCGCGGCCTGCTTCTCACCAACGGTCACTTGCGCCTCCGGTTCCACCGGCCGGCGCCTCCCGGCCGGCCTGCTCCTGCTTGCGGCTGGTCAGCGCCGGCGCCTGCGCCCCGGCGGCCAGTGCGGTGCCGGCCGAGTCGGCCAGCTGCTCCGGACGGCCCAGGAACCAGACCGGAGTGAAGTCGAACGGCCGGCCCGGCCGGTAGCGCTTGGCGCCGCCACCGCCGCCACCACGGCTGCCCGCGGCCGCCAGGCCGGCGATCACCAGCACGGCGGCCGCCGGGATGCCGACGAAGACCAGCAACGTCTCGGTAACAGACAATCCCAACGCCCCCAGGCGGAAAGAGAGACCAGGAATTTCCGGGTCGGGTGGACGGTCATGACGACGCGCGCCCGACTCCGCTTGTGCTGTTCACGTTAGCGGAGTCGACCGCCCGCCAGATTGCGGGGTGCTGATCCCACCCGCCACAGCCGTGCTCCAGTTGCGCGGCAGTGGCTATCAATGTCGCGTCGTCGCCGTACCGGCCGGTGAGCAGCACGCCGACCGGCATCCCGTCGCCGGTCCGGCCGACCGGCAGGGAAACGGACGGGTCGCCGGTGACGTTGAAGATGGCGCAGTACGGCGAAAACCGGCGCTGCTGGTCGAAATCGTCGGCCGGATCGAGGCTGGCGAATGCCCCCACCGGCGCCTGCGGGGCCGCCAGGGTCGGGCAGAGCAGCAGGTCGCACCCGGCGGTACGGCGGACGCCGCGGCGTACCTGGGCCTGGAGTTCGCCGAGCGCGGCCATCAGCGGGCCGGCGCCGACGGCCGCGCCCCGGGCACGGAGGAACCGGGTCAGCGGCAGCAGGTCGCTCTCCCGCTCCGCCGGCACCGGGGCGAGCGCCAGCACGTACCAGACGGTCTCGAAGAGTGGCCACGCGTCGGGGCCGAGCGGCGCGGGGACGTCGACCACCTCGTGGCCGGCCGCGGTGAGCAGCGCGGCGGCCCGGTCGACGGCAGCCACGCAGTCCGGGTGGACCGGCTCGTCGGCGAGCATCGGGGCGGTGAACCGGCCGATCCGCAGCCGGCCCGGCGCGGCGTCCCGGGCGGCGCCCAGGTAGCCGCCGGTGGGCGCGGCGGGCGGCAGGTACGGCTCGCCCGCCACCGGTTGCGCCAGCACGTCGAGCAGCGCGGCCACGTCGGTCACGGTCCGGCCGAGCGGGCCGCTGGTGGGCAGCCCGAACGCCCCGAAGCCGAGCGGTCCGCCGGAGACCAGCCCCCGGCTGGGCTTGTAGCCGACCAGGCCGCAGAGGGACGCCGGGATGCGCAGCGAACCGCCGCCGTCGGAGCCCTGGGCCACCGGCACCAGCCCGCCGGCCACCGCGGCCGCCGCCCCGCCGCTGGACCCGCCCGCCGTGTAGCCGAGGCCCCACGGGTTGCGGGCCGGCGGCGCGACGAGCCCTTCCGAGTAGAGCGAGCAGCCCAGTTCGGAGGTGGTGGTCTTGCCGAGGCTCACCAGCCCGGCGGCGGCCATGAACCGGACCACGTCGGCGTCGACCGGCGGCACGAAGTCGGCGAAGGCGGCCGAGCCGAAGGTGGTGCGGACCCCGGCGGTGAGGGTGAGGTCCTTGATCGCGGTCGGCACCCCGTGCAGCGGGCCGCGTCGGTCCGCCGGCACCGCGTCGGCGGCGGCCGCCGCCGCCCGCGCGCGTTCCGGGGTGACGGTGACGAACGCGCCGAGGGTGTCCCCGAGCGCGTCCACCCGGCGCAGGTGGTGCTCGACCAGCTCCACGCTGGACAACTCACCCCGGCGGATCGCGGCGGCCTGCTCCAGCGCGGTCAGGTCGTGCGGCTCGGCCATGCCCCCATCCTGCCTGGTCACCGCGGTGCTCGCACTCATCACCCGCCGCGCGCCCGCGGCGGGGTCAGCCGTGCAGGAAGCGCAGGGCGTTGCGGGACAGCAGCTTGTCGCGCTGGTCGGCGGTGAGGAAGTCGGCCTTGCGGACCACCTGCCCGACCGGCCGCTCCCCCAGCGGGTACGGGTAGTCGCTGCCCACCAGCACCCGGTCCTCGCCCATCGTGTCGACCAGCAGCCGCAGGGCGGCCGGCTCGAAGACCACCGAGTCCACGCAGAACCGGTCGACGTAGGCGCTGGGCGGGGCGCTGGACGCGCCGCGTACCAGGTCGCCGCGGCGGTGCCAGGCGTTGTCGGCGCGGCCCAGCCAGAACGGGAAGCTGCCGCCGCCGTGCGCGAAGCAGATCCGCAGCGTCTCCGGCACCCGGTCGAACACCCCGCCGAGGATCAGCGCCAGCACCGACAGGTGGGTCTCGGCCGGCATCCCGGTCAGCCAGCGCGCCATCCACCGGTCCAGCCGGGGGCCGACCGGCATGTCCCACGGGTGCACGAAGACGGGCGCGCCCACCTCGGCGCAGTGGGTCAGGAACTGCACGATGCCGGCGTCGTCGAGGTCGCGGTCGCCGACGTGGTTGCCGATCTCCACCCCGGCGTGCCCGGCGGCCAGGCAGCGGTCCAGCTCGGCGCAGGCGGCGTCCGGGTCCTGCAACGGCACCTGGCAGAAGGGCACCAGCCGGTCGCCCCCGGCCGCGGTGACCGCCAGGGTGAGGTCGTTGAAGATCCGGGCCACCTTCACCGCCTGGTCGGCGGGGCGGTCGTAGCTGAAGAAGACCGGGGTGGGCGAGACGACCTGCACGTCGACCCCGTCGGCGGCCATGTCGGCGAGCCGGGTCTCCGGGTCCCAGCACTCCGCGCCGACCGGCCGGAACTCCGTCTCCCCCACCATGATCATGGCGGCGCGCTCGGAGTCCACCCGCAGCCAGGGCCAGCCGGACCCGCCGCAGGCCGCGGCGAGGTCCGGCCACCCCTTGGGTACGACGTGCGTGTGCACGTCGACGACGCGTTGCGCCATCAGCCCTTGCCCGGGTGCAGCGCGCCGCAGTTGCCGCAGGTGCGGGCCTTCTCGTCGGCGTAGAAATCCGCGAAGACCGGGGGCAGGTCGGCGGCGATGTCGCGGACCTGGAGCTCCACCTCGTGCACCTTCTGGTGGCACTCGGGGCAGTACCACTGGAACTTCTCCAGCGTGCCCTCCTCGCGGACCCGCTCGATCACCATGCCGATCGAGCCGGCCTCGGGGCGCTGCGGCGAGTGCGGGGTGTTGCGCGGCAGCATCCACATCTGACCCTCGCGCACGTGCACCGTACGCGGCCCCTCGGGCAGCATCAGGTTGATGTGCATGTTGCCCTTGACCTGGTAGAAGAACTCCTCGTACGGGTCGACGTGGAAGTCGGTCCGCTGGTTCGGGCCGCCCACCACCATGACGATGAAGTCGTCGCTGCCCGGCAGCATCTCCTTGTTGCCCACCGGCGGCTTGAGCAGGTGCTGGTTCTCCCCGATCCAACCGGAGAAGCTGAACGGCTCGGCGATCTCACTCACGACTGACCTCCCGACGGAAGTAGGGCCACGGCCTGCATCTCGATCAGCAGGTGCGGATGCGGAAGCTGGTGCACGGCCACCGTGGTCCGGGTCGGCCCGGTGGCGTCGAAGAACTCCGCCCACACCTCGTTGTAGCCACCGAAGTCGTTCATGTTGACCAGGTAGCTGGTGACCTGCACCAGGTCGCCCAGGTCGGCACCGACCGAGCGGAGCAGGTCGCGGATGTTCCCGATCACCGCCCGGGTCTGCGCCCGGATGTCGAGGTCGGTGGTGCCGAACTCGTCCACGGAGACACCGGCGAAGGTGTTGTCCGGCCGGCGCGACGACGTACCCGAGACGAAGACGAACCCGCCGGCGACCTTGACGTGCGGGAAGGCGCCGCGCGGCACGGCCTTCCCGGCCACCACCCGGGCCGTCACGCGGCCGCCCTCAGGGACGCCGTGCCGAGCTTCTCCACGACGGCCCGGACGTGCGCGCCGGGGCGCAGCGGCACGGCGGCGGTGGCCGCGCCGGCCAGGAAGACCCAGCCCTCGCGGAGCCGGACGCCGTGCCGGGCGGCCAGCCGGATGCCCTCGTCCAGGGCCCGGCGCGGGTCGCCGAGGATCGCGGCCGTCGAGCCGACCTGCGCCACCCGCCCGTCGATCTCCAGCAGCACGCCGAGGTTGTCCAGCCCGTCCGGCACCGGCGACCAGGGTCCGACCACGAACGCCGCGGCCGAGGTGTTGTCGGCGACCACGTCCGGCAGGGAGAAGGTGAAGTTGGCGTACCGGGAGTCGATCAGCTCGATCGCCGGGGCGACCGCGCGGACCGCCTCGCTGAACGCGCCGACGGGCTCGCCGGGCTCGGGGAGGCGGTCCAGCAGGAACGCCACCTCCGGCTCGACCCGGGGGTGGATGAAGTGGGCCACGTCGACCGTGCCGCCGTCGGGTACCCGCATCACGTCGGTGAGCCGGCCCCAGATCACCTCGTCCACGCCGACCTGGGCCATCTTCGCCTTGCTGGTCAGCCCCATCTTCAGCCCGACCAGCCGCTCGCCGCGGTCGAGGCGACGCTGGAGCAGCGCGGCCTGCACCGCGTACGCGGCGTCCACGTCGAGGCCCGTCTCGGCGGCGAGTTGCGGGATCGCGGTGGCCGTGTCGGCGGCCGCGCCCAACTTCTCGGCGATCCCCGCGATGTCCGGTCCGATCATGCTGCGCCACCTTCCGTTCGCGACTGCGGGGCTCGCAAACCCGGCTCACTCCTCGCGCTCACGGCCTCCTTGCCGGCCAGGTCGAGTGCCACGTCCACGATCATGTCCTCCTGGCCGCCGACCATCCGGCGCCGGCCCAGCTCGACCAGGATCGAGCGGACGTCCACCCCGTACTTCGCCGAGGCGCGCTCGGCGTGACGGAGGAAGCTGGAGTAGACCCCGGCGTACCCGAGGGAGAGCGTCTCCCGGTCGACCTGGACCGGTCGGTCCTGGAGCGGTCGGACCAGGTCGTCGGCCGCGTCCATCAGCGCGAACACGTCGCAGCCGTGCTTCCAGCCGTGCAGCTCGGCGACCGCGACGAAGACCTCCAGCGGGGCGTTGCCGGCGCCCGCGCCCATGCCGGCCAGCGACGCGTCCACCCGGACGGTCCGGCCGTGCGGCGAGCCGAGGGGCCCGGCGCCGAGGATCCGGCCGTGCTCGACCGCCAGCACGCTGTTCGCCACCCCGAGGGACAGGTTGTGGTGGGCGTGGATGCCGATCTGCGTCTCCGGTTCGAGCACCTGCCGGTACGCGTCGACCCGCTCGGCCACGTCCGACATGAGCAGCCGCCCGCCGGAGTCGGTGACGTAGACGCAGTGCGCCCCGTACGACTCCATGAGCTTGGCCTGGGCGGCCAGCCCGGCCGGGTCGTTCATGTGCGACATCATGAGGAACCCGGAGACGTCCATGCCGTTCTCCCGGGCCCAGGAGATGTGCTGCGCGGAGATGTCCGCCTCGGTGCAGTGGGTGGCGATCCGGACGCTGGTCACCCCGAGCGCCTTGGCGGCCTTGAGGTCGGCGATGGTGCCGATGCCGGGCAGCAGCAGGGTGGTGAGCCGCGCGCTGGTCAGCACCTCGGCGGCGGCGGAGATCCAGTCGGCGTCGCCGGCCGCGCCGTGGCCGTAGTTGACGCTGGAGCCGGCCAGCCCGTCGCCGTGCGCCACCTCGATGGCGGCCACCCCGGCCGCGTCGAGCGCGGCGGCAATGGTCCGTACCTGGTCCACCGTGTACCGGTGCGCGATGGCGTGCATGCCGTCGCGCAGGGTCACGTCCTGGATGTAGAGGTCGGTCACGCCGGGACCTCCTTCGCGCGCAGGGCGACCAGCCGCTCCGCGGTGCGCAGCGCGGCCGAGGTCATGATGTCCAGGTTCCCGGCGTACGCGGGCAGGTAGTGCCCGGCGCCGGAGACCTCCAGGAAGACCGAGACCTGGAGCCCGGTGAAGTGCCGGCCCAGCACCGGCGCGTACGTGTCCACCCGGTCGAACTGCACGTCCTGCTTGAGCCGGTAGCCCGGGACGTACTCCTGCACGGTCTTCACCATGTCGGCCACCGAGGCGGCGATCTCCACTCGGTCGGCGTCGGCGTCCGGGCAGAGGCAGTAGACGGTGTCCCGCATGAGCAGCGGCGGGTCGGCCGGGTTCAGCACGATGATGGCCTTGCCGCGTTCGGCGCCGCCGACCACCTCGATGGCCCGGGCCGTGGTCTCGGTGAACTCGTCGATGTTGGCCCGGGTGCCCGGCCCGGCCGACTTCGAGGCGATCGAGGCGACGATCTCCCCGTACGCGACCGGGGTGACCCGGCCGACCGCGTGCACGATCGGCACGGTGGCCTGCCCGCCGCAGGTCACCATGTTCACGTTGGGCTGGTGCAGGTGCTCGTCGAGGTTGACCGGCGGCACCACGTACGGGCCGATGGCGGCCGGCGTCAGGTCGACCACGGTCCGGCCGTGCGCCCGCAGCACCGCGTCGTGGCGCCGGTGCGCCCCGGCCGAGGTGGCGTCGAAGACCAGCTCGACGTCGGCGAACTCGGGCATGGCCACCAGACCGTCGACGCCCTCGGCGGTGGTCGCCACGCCGAGCCGCCGGGCCCGGGCGAGACCGTCGGACGCCGGGTCGATGCCGGCCATCGCGACCACGCGCAGCTCGCTGCTGAGCCGCAGCACCTTGATCATCAGGTCGGTGCCGATGTTGCCCGACCCGAGCACCGCCACGCCGACGGTCATGAGGCCTCCTTGGAGAAACAGGTCCGCACCGAGCCGAGCCCGGAGATCCGCGCCTCGTACGCCGCGCCGGGCGTCACGGGCACCATCGGGCCGAGCGCTCCGGAGAGCACCACGTCCCCGGCCTTCAGCGGGTCGCCGGCGCGGGCCATGGTGCCGGCCAGCCACTCCAGCGCGTGCAGCGGGTTGCCGAGGCAGGCCGCCCCGGCGCCGACCGACACCGGCTCGCCGGCGTGCTCCAGCACCATGCCGCAGAGCCGCAGGTCCACGTCGGCCAGCCGGCGGGGCGCGGTGCCGAGCACGAAGAGCCCGCTGGAGGCGTTGTCCGCCACGGTGTCCACGATGGAGATGTCCCAGCCGGCGATGCGGGAGTCGACGATCTCGATGGCCGGCAGCACGTGGTCGACCGCCCGGATCAGGTCGACGGTGGTGACCCGCTCGTCGGGCAGGTCGGCGCCGAGCACGAAGGCGATCTCCGCCTCCACCCGCGGCTGGAGCAGCCGGCTCATCGGCACCTCCACACCGTCGCCGACCGCCATGTCGTCGAAGAGCACCCCGAAGTCGGGCTGGAAGACACCGAAGTTCTCCTGCACCGCGCGGGAGGTGAGGCCGATCTTCGCCCCGACCCGGCGGTGGCCCTTGCCGAGCCGCTGCCGGGTGTAGACCTGCTGCACCTGGTAGGCCGCCTCGATGTCGCCCTCCGGCAGCAGCCGCCCGCGCAGCGGCGGGCACGGCTTCTCCTCCTGCCGGGCCACGGCCAGCTCCCGGTTGGCGGCTTCGATGTCGACGGTCATCCCGGCTCCTCGCTGCGTGCGCTGACGACGCTGGCTCCGATTCGCGACCGCGGGGCTCGCAACCCCGGCTCGCTCCTCGCGCTCATGACGTCGTGCATTCTGCCCCGAACGCGCACTCATGAGAGGTCCACGCAGACGTTGGTGAGTTCGGAGTAGAAGTCGAGCGAGTGCACCCCGCCCTCCCGGCCGATGCCGGAGGCCTTCACCCCGCCGAACGGGGTCCGCAGGTCGCGCAGGAACCAGGTGTTCACCCAGACGATGCCGGCGTCCAGCCGCGCCCCGGCCCGGTGCGCCCGGCCCACGTCGCGGGTCCAGACGGTCGCCGCCAGGCCGTAGTCGGTGCCGTTGGCCAGCGCGTACGCCTCGTCCTCGTCGTCGAACGGGGCGACGTGCACCACCGGCCCGAAGATCTCCTCCCGGTTGGTGCGGGCGTCCGGACCCAGGCCGGTGAGCACGGTCGGCTGCACGTACGCGCCGCCGTCGCGGGCGTCGCCGAAGCGCGGCGTACCGCCCCCGGCGCGCACCTCGGCGCCCTCGGTGCGGGCCAGCTCGTAGTGGCCGAGCACCTTGTCCCGGTGGGCGTGCGAGATCAGCGGCATGTTCGCGGTGGCCTCGTCGGCCGGCCAGCCGTACGCCAGCTCGTCGGCGCGCTTGGCCAGCCGCGCCGTGAACTCCTCGAAGACCGGCCGCTGCACGTAGATCCGCTCGGTGCAGAGGCAGACCTGGCCGCCGTTGGTGAAGCTGGACCGGACCGAGCCGGCGACCGCCGCGTCCAGGTCGGCGTCGGCGAAGACCAGGCCGGCGTTCTTGCCGCCCAGCTCGAAGCTCACCGCCTTCACCCCGTCGGCGGCGGCCCGCATGATGGCGCTGCCGGTGGCCGACTCCCCGGTGAAGGTGATCGCGTCGACGCCCGGGTGCCGGGTGAGGTGTTCGCCGGCCGAGCCGGGGCCGAAGCCGTGCACGAGGTTGAACACGCCCTCGGGCACGCCCGCCGCGGCCATCACCTCGGCGAGCAGGGTCGCCGACGCCGGGGTCTCCTCGCTGGGCTTGACCACCACGGCGTTGCCGCAGGCCAGGGCCGGGGCGACCTTCCAGGTGAGCAGGAGCAGCGGCAGGTTCCACGGCACGATGATCGCGACCACGCCGACCGGCTTGCGGACCGCGTAGTTCAGCGCCCGGCCGCCGGTCGGGGTGACCGTGGTGAACGACTCGGTCGGCGCGGTCGCCACGATCTCGGCGAACGCCCGGAAGTTGGCGGCCCCCCGCGGGATGTCCAACGTGCGGGCCTGGGAGATGGCCTTGCCGGTGTCGGCCACCTCGGCGGCGACCAGGTCGTCGAAGCGGCGTTCCAGCTCGTCGGCGACCCGGCGGAGCACTTCGGCGCGCTCCCGCTCGCCCATCCGGCCCCACGGGCCGCGCAGCGCCGCCCGGGCCGCGGTCACCGCGTCGTCCACGACGGACTCACCGGCCTCGACCACCTCGAAGACCGGCTCGCCGGTGACCGGGCTGCGCTTGGTGAACCGCGGGCCGGCGTCGGTGAAGGAACCGCCGACGAAGTTGCGCAGGAGGCCGGGGCCGTCCGGCGCGTGCCCGGCCATCAGCCGGGGATCCCAGAGGGTCATCCTCGCCTCCCTCGGCCGAGCGCCACCGCCGCACCGGCCAGCGCGGCCACCGCACCGGCCGCCACCGCCCCCACCACTCCGTACTGCCGGTGCACCCGGCGGCGCACCTCGGCGTACGGGGTGGTGGAGAAGGAGACCAGCTCGTACTGCGAGACGTAGCGGCCGGGCAGGGCGCGCTCCAGCGCGTGCTCGATCTTCTTGCGGGTCTGGAACACCGGCGAGGCGACCTTGTCCCGCATCTCCACGAAGTTGGTCAGCGCCATCCGGGCGATCGCCTCGGCGTTGGCCTGCCGGCGGTGCTGGAACAGCGGCAGCGCCGACGCCCACTGGTCGCCGCACTCGTCCAGGCAGCGGTCCAGCTCGACCACGTCCTCGAACGCGCAGTTCGCGCCCTGGCCGTAGAACGGCACGATGGCGTGCGCCGCGTCGCCGAGCAGGCCGACCCTGCCGGCCACCTGCCACGGCGTGCAGCGGACGGTGCCGAGCACCCCGACCGGGTTGTGCTGGTAGTCGTCGACCAGGTTCGGCGCGAGCGGCACCAGGTCCGGGTAGTGGGTGGCGAAGTACGTCTCGATGGCGGCCGGGCTGCCCAGCGAGGCGAAGCTCTGCGTGCCGTGGGTCGGCCAGAACAGCGTGCAGGTGAAGGAGCGGTCCGGGTTGGGCAGCGCGATCATCATCGAGGTGCCGCGCGGCCAGATGTGCAGCGCGCCCGGGTCCAGGGCGAACTCGCCGCCGATCGGCGGGATGGTGAGTTCCTTGTAGCCGTAGTCCAGGAAGTCCAGGCTCTCGGTCACCGCTCCGTACGCCAGCAGTTGCCCGCGCACCGCGGAGCCGGCACCGTCGGCGCCGAGCACGACCGAGGCGGTCTCGGTGACCTTGCCCTGCGGGGTCTCGAAGGTCATCTCGCCGCTGGTCGGGTCGAGCCCGACGAGCCGGTGGTCGAAGGCGATCCGCACGCCGGGCAGCGCGGTGGCGGCGTCCAGCAGCGCGTTGTTCAGCGCGCCCCGGCTGATCGAGTTGATCGCCCGGTCGCCGGAGACGCTGTACGACTGGAACTGCGGCTCCCCCTCCACCGGGTGGATCATCCGGCCGCGCATCGGCAGCGCGTCGGTCATCACCTGCCGGTCCAGCCCGATCCGCCGCAGCGCGTCGAGGCCGCGCTCGGAGAGCGCCAGGTTGATCGAGCGCCCCCGCTCGACCCGGCCGGTGCGCGGGTCCGGCCGCCGCTCGTAGAGGGCGACCGGGTAGCCGCGCCGGGCCAGGAAGCAGGCCAGCAGGCAGCCGGCCAGCCCCGCGCCGACGACGGCGATCTCCTCGCGTTCCGTACTCATGAGGTATGCCCGCCTTCCGTTCGCGACTGCGGGGCTCGCAAACCCGGCTCACTCCTCGCGCTCACCGGCACGGTCGCGGCCAGCGCGTCGGCGACCCGCCAGCAGTCGT
Organism: Micromonospora sp. MH33; assembly: GCF_003013775.1. Lineage (NCBI taxonomy): Bacteria > Bacillati > Actinomycetota > Actinomycetes > Micromonosporales > Micromonosporaceae > Micromonospora > Micromonospora sp. MH33. The sequence goes on along the minus strand of NZ_MUYZ01000067.1, from coordinate 3,332 downwards.
GGTACGTCGAGTAGAGCGGCACCGGGGCGAACCGGACGACGTCCGGCTCCCGGGCGTCGGCGATCACGCCGTGCTCGTGCCGCAGCCGCTTGGTCAGCTCGCTGGCGCTGCCGGCGCCGATCCGGACCGAGAGCTGGCAGCCCCGGCGCTCCGGGTCGCGCGGGGTGATGACGGTCAGCGGCCGGTCCGCGGTCACCTCGTCGAGCAGCCGCTCCAGGTAGCCGGTGAGCCGGAGGCTGCGCTCGCGCAGCGCGGGCATGCCGACCGCGTCGAACAGCTCCAGCGAGGTACGCACCGGGCCCATCGCGAAGATCGGCGGGTTGGAGATCTGCCACGCCTCGACGGTGGCCGGGGGCCGGGAGACCGGGGTCATCTCGAACCGGGTGGCCGCCTCGGTGCTCCACCAGCCCTCGAAGCGGGGCAGGTCCGGGTCGCCGAGGTGGCGCTCGTGGACGAAGACGCCGGCCAGGGCGCCGGGGCCGGAGTTCAGGTACTTGTAGGAGCACCAGGCGGCGAAGTCGACGTCCCAGTCGTGCAGCGACAGCGGCACGTTGCCGGCGGCGTGCGCCAGGTCCCAGCCGACCACCGCGCCGGCGGCCCGCCCCGCGGCGGTGATCGCCGGAATGTCCATCAGCTCGCCGGTCAGGTAGTTGACCCCGCCGAGCAGCAGCAGCGCCACGGTGTGCCCCTCGGCGGCCAGGAAATCGAGCACGTCCTGCGTCCGCAGGGTGTCCTCACCCGGACGCGGCTTGAGCCGGACGACGGCGGTGTCCGGGTCGAGGCCGTGGAAGCGGGCCTGGCTGCGGACCGCGTAGCTGTCCGAGGGGAAGGCGCTGTCCTCGATGACGATCCGGGTCCGCTGTCCCGACGGACGGTAGAAGCTCACCATCAGCAGGTGCAGGTTGACCGTGAGGGAGTTCATCACCACGGTCTCCGCGGGGCGGGCGCCGACCAGTCGCGCGGCCGGCGCGGTCAGGAGTTCGTGGTACGGCAGCCAGGGCCGCTCCGCCTCCAGGTGCCCCTCCACGCCCAGCCGCCGCCAGGCGTCCAGGTCCGCGAGGAGTTCCTCGCGGGTGGCCCGGGGTTGCAGGCCCAGCGAGTTGCCAGCCAGGTACGCCACCTCGGGGTGGCGCCCGCCCTCGGCCGGCGGCACCAGGAACAGGTGCCGGTGGCCGGGGTCGGCGGCGTCGAGCGTCCGGGCTTCGGCTTCGGTACCGCCGAAGCCCAGCGACTCAGTCTCGGTGTTCCGCACGATTCCTCCGGTCACATCGCGGTCCGGGCCGACCACAGCTCCGGGAAGACCACCCGGGCCATGCTCCGCTGCAACCAGGCCAGCCCGGCGGAGCCGCCGCTGCCGACCTTGGCGCCCATCGAGCGCTGCACCGCCTTGATGTGGTGCCAACGCCAGTCGCTGAACCCTTCGGCCACCTCGGTCAACGCATCGCCGAGCAGGCGAAGGTGGTTGTCGGGGCCGCCGTCGGCGTAGATCCGCACCCAGGCCGCCTCGACGGCGGGGTGCGACTCGTGCTCGTTCGCCACGTCCCGCTCCAGCAGGTCGGCGGGAAACTCGAAGCCGCGCCGGGCGAGCAGCGCCACCACGTCGTCCCAGAGGCTCGGCGTGGTCAGGGCGGCGGTCAGCTCGGCGTGCACCTCGGCCTGCCGGCGGAACGGGCGGATCAGCGCCGGGTCGCGCAGGCCCAGCAGGAACTCCAGCTGGCGGTACATGGCCGACTGGAAGCCGGAGCCCTCGCCGAGCCGGTCGCGGAACCGGTTGAAGTCGGCCGGGGTCATCCAGCGCAGCCCCTGCCAGGCGGCGTTGAGCCCCTCCAGGTGCAGGGCGGCCCGGCGCAGCGGGGGCAGCGCGTCCCAGACCCGGTTGGCCCGCAGCTCGCGCTGGGCGTGCCGCAGCTCGTGGCAGGTCAGCTTGAAGTACAGCTCCATGATCTGGCTGACCATCAGGAAGGACATCTCGCCCGGGTCGTCGCTGAGCGGCTGCTGGAGCTGGTGCAGCGTGCTGGCGTGCACGTAGGCGTCGTAGGGCACCCGGTCGGCGAACTCCAGGGTCGGCTCGCCGCCGTTGCGCGCCGCGCGGACCGCCCGCTGCTGCGGGGTCGCCGGCCGCACCGCCGTCGTCTGTTCCACCGTCATCTCCCTTCGTACGCCGGGGTAGACGACATGATGCCGCTGGTTGATCCGCAGATGGAATGCCTGTTCAACGGCGGTACGGTGGTTCCACCTGTCGAGCCGAAGGCGTCTTCGGCACTCGACTTCACGGAAGAAAGGTCACCGCGTGGACGACATGGACTGGGCGCTGCTGCGCGAACTCCAGGCCGACGCCCGACTCTCGTACAGCGAGCTGTCCCGCCGGGTGCACCTCTCCCCGCCCGCGGTGGCCGAGCGGGTACGCCGGCTGGAGGAGTCCGGGGTGATCACCGGCTATCACGCGCACGTGGACCTGACCCGGGCCGGCCGGACCGTGCTCGCGCTGATCCGGATGTCCTGCTACGGGTCGCGCTGCATCCTCAACGATCCGGAGGTGGCGGACTGGCCGGAGATCATGGAGATCCACCGGATCACCGGTGACGCGTGCAGCATGCTCAAGGTGGCCGCCGGCACGATGGGCGAGTTCGAGGGGGTCATCGACCGGCTCGCCCCGTACGGCCAGCCGTCCAGCACAATGGTGCTCTCCACGCCGCTGGACTGGCACCCGGTCACCCCGCTCCCGCCCGCCGGAGGGCCCCCGGCCGGCCGGCGCCGCTGATCCGCCCCGGGTTTGCCCCCGGATCAGGGGGAATTCAGCCCGCGCTGCCCGTCAGCAGGATTCCGGTGCGCCGCACCGGAAGGGGGGAATCATGCGAGGGCTCCTGTCACACCGCGCACTCCGGGGCGTTCTGGGCCTGCTCGGCCTGATCGCGGCGTTCGTCCTGGCCACCGCCTCTCCGGCACGCGCCGGGGAGAACGTCTTCGTCGAGGTCACGCCGAACAGCGTCCAGGCCGGCAGCCGGGTGAGCATCCGGGCCGGTTGCGGCAACAACAACGACCGGCAGGCCCAGGTCACCTCGGACGCCTTCGGGCGGGTGATGCTCCGGCCGGACAACGGCTTCCTGACCGGGGCGGTCACCATCCCCGGCAACAAGGCGCCCGGCGACTACCCGGTGAACCTGGAGTGCTCCAACGGCCAGACCGCCTCCACCATGCTCACCGTGCTGAACATGGCCCAGCCGAGCAAGGGCCCGGCGACCGGCGGAGGGGGCACCGCGGGCGGCCGGGGCGCCGGTTCGCTGCTGCTGGTCGGCGGCCTGGTCGCGGTCGCTGTGGTGGCCGGGGTGGGC
>NZ_MUYZ01000662.1:0-1008 GCF_003013775.1 Micromonospora sp. MH33 | reverse complement strand
GCGCGGTCGACGCCGCCGTCGGCGCCACCGCCGGGGAGTCCGCCGGCCGCTGGCTCGCCGCGGTGGGTGGACTGGTCGTCCTGCTGGTCGGCGCGGGCGTGGTGCGGGACTACGGCACCGGCGCGGCGAGCGCGCGTTCCGTCGCCGGCCTGCGCCACACGCTGGTCCGCCACATCCTCGCCCTCGACCCCCGGGCCGCGGCCCGCCACCCGGTGGGCGACCTGGCCGGTCGCCTGGTGGGCCAGGTGGCCGACGCCGGCCAGGCGGCACCGACCGTCGTGCTGGCCGGCACCGTCCTGCTGCCGCCGGTGGGCAGCCTGGTGGCCCTCACCATGATCGACCCGTGGCTCGGCGCGACCTTCGTCGTCGGGCTGGTGCTGCTGGGCGTGCTGCTGCGCGGGTTCGTCGCCGACGCGTCCGCCGCTGTCGCCGGCTACCAGCGGGCCCAGGGACACCTCGCCGGGCTGATGGTGGAGGCGCTGGCCGGCGCGCGGACCATCGCCGCCGCCGGCACCACCGGCCGGGAGGTCGAGCGGATCCTGACCCCGGTCCCGGAACTGCGGCGGCACGGCACGCGGACGTGGACCGTGCTGGCCGGGGCGGCGACCCGGGGCGCCGTGCTCAGTCCGATGCTGCAACTGGCGGTGGTCACCGTGGGTGGGCTCTCCCTGGCCGCCGGGCGGCTGACACCGGGAGACCTGCTGGCCGCCATCCAGTACGCCGCGCTCGGCGCCGGCCTCGGCACCGTGGTCAGCGCCCTCAACAAGGCCGTCCGGGTACGCGCCGGCTGCCGGCGCGCGGCCGAGGTGCTCACCGAACCGGCCCGCCCGTACGGCGACCGTACCCTGCCGCCCGGCCCCGGCTGCCTGGAGCTGCGCGGGGTCAGTGTGCGGGGCGACGACGGCCGGCCGCTGCTCGACGGGGTGGACCTGCGGGTGCCGGGTGGTGCGCTGCTCGCCGTGGTCGGCCCGTCCGGCGCCGGCAAGTCGCTGCTCGCCGCCGTCGCCG
>NZ_MUYZ01000661.1:0-1017 GCF_003013775.1 Micromonospora sp. MH33 | reverse complement strand
GGCAGTAGACGAGGACAGGCGATGGCGCGGGTGGACACGGCGGAGAGCGGGCAGGGCGGCGCGGGCCGCGGGGATACCGGTGCCGGGACCTGGGGCGCGGGCATCCGCCGGGCGATACGCGCCGCCTGCCGGCCGGGCCCCTGGAAGCGTGGCCGGGTGCTCGCGGCGCTGGCGCTGCTGCTGGGCCTGTTCATGCTGCTGCCCGCGAAGATCCCGAACCGGATCGGGAACCTGGGCAGTTTGGTGGAGACCTTCCTGCCGTGGTTCGGGCTGTTCATCCCCGTGCTGCTGATCGGCGCGCTGTGGCGCCGCTCCCCCGCTGCGGTGGTCGCGCTGCTGCTGCCGGTCATGGTGTGGCTGAACTTCTTCGGCGGGCTGCTCGGCGACAAGTCCCATCCGGGTGGTGACCTCACCGTGGCCGAGCACAACGTGGGCGCCGGTAATCCCGATCCGGTCGGCACCGCCGGTGACCTGGCCGCCTCCGGGGCGGACGTGCTGGCCCTGGTGGAGCTGACCCCAGAGGCCCGGGGCACGTATGAGAAGGAGTTGGCGAGGGCGTACCCGTACCACACGGTGCAGGGCACGGTCGGGCTGTGGAGCAAGCTGCCGCTGTCGGACACCCAGCCGGTCGACATCCAGATGGACGCCGGGCCGCTGGGGGACACCAAGCCGGCCGACATCAAGATGGCCTACAACCGGGCGCTGCGTACCACGGTGGCCACGCACCAGGGCCCCCTGGCGGTGTATGTGGCCCACCTGGGGTCCGCACGGGTGAATCCCAGGGCGGGCTTCTGGACGGCCCACCGGGACAGAAACGCGCAGGCGCTCGGCGAGGCCGTCGCCGCCGAGCAGAACGAGCGGGTGGTGCTGCTCGGCGACCTGAACGGCAGCATGGACGACCGCGCGTTCGCCGACATCACCTCGCAGCTGCGCTCGGCCCAGGACACGGCCGGGAACGGCTTCGGCTTCACCTGGCCGGCAAAGTTCCCGGTGGTGCGGATCGACCAGATCCTGGTC
>NZ_MUYZ01000660.1:0-1018 GCF_003013775.1 Micromonospora sp. MH33 | reverse complement strand
CCGCCGCGTCGGTCGCCGAGGTCGACGAGGCGGAGCGGGCCGCGCTGCAGACCGCGCTCGGCGCGGGCGGCACCGGCCGGGGCGCGGCCGGGGCCATGCGGGGTTCCGCCGGGCAGCTCAAGGACCTGGAGAAGCGGCAGAAGTCGCGGGCCACCCGGGCCCAGCGGGACGCCCTCGACCGGGCCCTGGTCGACCTGGCCGGCTTCTACCGGGACGCGCTGACCATGGCGCTGCGGGCGCCGGTCGCGCCGGTGCACACCGACACCGCGGCGCTGGCCGGGGCCGGCGCGCAGAAGTGGGCTGCCGAGGGGGCGCTGCGCCGGCTGGAGGCCGTGCTGGAGTGCCGGGCGGCGATCGAGGCGAACGTCAAGCCGCGGATCGCGGTGGAGGCCATGATGCTCGCCCTGTGGAGGGGCTGACGGCCAGTCTTCCACGTTGTCCACAGGGCATCGACAGGCTTTGTTGACTGCGGTACGGTCCGGTGTGGCCGCGAGGTGACGATGGCGGCACGCTCAGTGACGGGATCAGCCGGGAGGAGTCCGCCGATGCCGCGGGGGGAGATCGACGAGGCCTGGATCGAGGAGGCGGTCCGGCGCTACCGGCGCATCGAGACCCTCCAGGCCGAGTTCGACCAGGCGGTGTCGACGGTCGAGGTCACCGTCCGCTCGCCGGACGGCCTCGTCGAGGTGGTGGTGACCGCCGGCGGGCGGATCACCGACGTGCGCTTCCTCGGCGCTCTGCACCAGCGCAGCCCCCGGGACGTCGCCGGATCGGTGCAGGCCGCGGTCACCGCCGCCGCCGACGCGGCGCAGTGGGCCCGGGAGAAGCTGCACAACGAGACCTTCGCGGCCTACCGGCCGCTGGCGGGAGCCTGACATGGAGACGTTGCGCGCGCTGGCCGCCCGCCTCGACGAGGCCGGCGCGACCCTCGCCACGCTGGCCCGCACGGTGACCGCCACCGACCCGGCCCACCCCGCGTTCGGCGCCCAGGCCGCCGGCCGGCCCGGCGAGGTCGGCC
>NZ_MUYZ01000066.1:0-26874 GCF_003013775.1 Micromonospora sp. MH33 | reverse complement strand
TACACGCGATGACCCACCCGGTCACCGCAACCCTGAAAACCAGCTAACCAACTCTCCATCAAACCCGGGGCTTGACACTCCCGACTTTCGTTCCCACGGGGACGGTCAGCAGATCCTGGTCGTCGGGCACAAGCTGTCCGACCCTGGCAAATCCCGGCGTCCTGAGCACAGCCGTTGACACGTCGAATGCTGCGCCACCCACGCGGCCGTGCCTCCTCGAATCCGACGGCGACTCTATCCGGCGCATTGCGTCCGCTTTCATGCGCCTGCTGCCAAGAATTCCAGGGCACGCGCCGCCCGTCGACCGCTCAGTACGGTGGACCCAGCACCTGAACGGCCGCTGCGAGCAGACCACGACGTTCCTGGGACTGGCGAGGCTGGACGCAGGCCGCGGCCGACGTCGCCGGCTGCGAGGGACCCAAGCAAATGGGTTATTGCCTTGAGCTGCCTGGTTCCTGGTCAGGGCCAGGTCGGTGGCTTGGCGTCTTGCTGTCGCCCCCTCGGGCGGTCTCCTCCACTCGCAGAAGGTTGTCGATGATTACGGCGATGCCGTCTTGGGCGGCGGGTGAGAGCTTGGTGATAGATCGCGCCATTACACGGACGCGTCGGCTGTGTTCTTCGGGTTCTTCTTGGTCGCCGAGTAGGTAGCCGGCGGGCACGTCGAAGAACTGGGCGAGCGCGCGGAGCGTGGATGCTTTGGGGTTGATTCGGGGTGCGCGCAGCAGGTTGCGGATGCCTTCGGCGGTGATGCGGTGGCCTGCCTTGGTGAGTTCCCGGGCAACCTCGGCCTCTGTGTAAGGTGGCCGACCTTCGGTGCTGGCCTCGAAGAGGGTTCGGAGCCTCGTTTGGATCAGGTTTGAGGCTGCGGCCTCGGCCTGGTCGGCTGGTGTGTCTTTCATGGAGTCCCCCAACTCCAACCACAGTTGGCCACAACAAAAACTGCGGTTGACGCCCTTCTGTGACCTGTGCTTAGCTCTCGGTATCGCTCGCAACTGCGGTTCGGTTGAACCCGAACTGGAGTTGCCTGGAGCGTAGCGGATCGGGTCGCCGTACGCGAGATGGCATCCCGGCACGCGGGCGGCGACGTAGGAGGGGACGCGTCGTCGCTGTAGGGCCTGCTTCGTCTGGTCAGCGTCCAGGTCGTGACAGTAACGGGGGACCGGCCGCGCCGATGTCGACGTCGGTCAGTGCTGTGCGGCAAGCCTTACGGGGAGGCGGACGTGCAAGGTCCATCGGACGAGCAGCCCGACCAGCTCGCCGCCCGTGCGCCTTCGGGCGGGCACGGCGGTGGGCAGGGGGAGCCGGCGGCCAGGGAGAGGGCCCTCCCGCCGGCTCCCACCCCCGAACAGATCGCGGCCCGGGCCTTGGCCTCGGTGCCTTCGGGGCCGCGCCTCGTCGGTGAGGCGGCGGTGCGGGAGATCCCGCGGGAGTTCGGTGCCGGCAGGCGGGTGGAGACGCTGTGGTGGCGGGCGGCGTCGCTGCGGTCGGGCTGTCCACTGGTGTGCGTGTCCTCAGCGGACGGCGGCGTGGGCCGTTCCGTGCTGACCCTCGGGCTCGGCGGGCTGCTGGCCTTGCCGTTCCCGACCCGGTGGTGGCGGTCGACGCAACCTTGCTATTCGGAGGCGGCAAGGAGGCAGTACACCGCACCAACGCCGGCGCCCGGCGTTGACGCCGCAGGGTGGGTGGGGTCATGAATCGCGATCTGGCCAAGCTGACGATGGGCTTGCCTCAGGCGTGGGCGACGTTCCTCACCGATTGGGATCGGTCGCTGCGGTCGGGAAACTACCCATCGACCACGCGCTACAACTACCTGCTGGCCGCTGCTCAACTGGGCCGCTACCTCGCGGGCGACCACCAACGGGAGCCGCACGAGGCGGCACTCACTCCGGCCGCCGTGACGCGGCGGCACGTCGAGGCGTTTCAGGCGTGGATGATCGAGACCCGGTCGCCGGCCACGGCGCTGAACAAGCACAAGGCCCTGCAGCAGTTCTTCAAGTGGCTCACGGTCGACGAGGAGGAGATCGACCAGTCGCCCATGCTGCGGGTTCGGCAGCCCAAGACACAAAGGCAACTCGTACCAATCTTCCAGGACGAGGACACCAAGAAGCTGCTGGATACGTGTGAGGGCAAGGATTTCGTCCATGTCCGTGACAAAGCGATCATCCGGTTGCTGTCCAATACCGGAGCGAGGCTGTCCGAGGCGGCCAACCTGCAACTCGACGACGTCGACCTGTCGCTGGACACGGTGCGCTACCGCGGCAAGGGCGGCAAGGACCGGCGGGTCCGACTTGGACCCAAAACCGCCCGGGCGGTCAGCCGCTACGTGCGCGCCCGCAGCCGCCACAAAGGCTTCGGGCTACCCCATCTGTGGCTAGCGGTACGTGGTGCACAGCCGCTGACCGGCAACGGCATCAAACTGATGCTCAAACGGCGCGGTTTGCGCGCCGGGGTCGATGGCGTGCACGCCCATCGCTGGCGGCACACCTACGCACACGAGTGGAAGCTGGCCGGGGGAGACACCGGCGACCTCATGCTGGTGCTCGGCTGGACATCCGACGACATGCCGCGACACTACGGCGCCAGCGCCGCCGCCGAGCGAGCCCAGCAGGTGCAAGCCCGAATGGGGATCGGTGAACGTGTCTGACCGCGAGAAGAAGCCAGGGAGGCATGGGGGAGAAACGGGCATGACCCCGGAGCAGCGCCGCCGCCGGGCCCGCATCGCCGCACACGCCTCCTGGGCCAACACCACTGATCGTACGGCCCGTACCTCCTCCGGCACCAAGGCGTTCCTCGGCCGGTTTGAGCGCCAGGTCGACCCCGACGGCGCGCTGCCCGAGGACGTCCGAGCCGCCATGGCCAAACACGCGAGGACCGCGTACATGCTGCAACTGGCCGAGCGCTCGGCGGCGGCACGCCGAAGCCGAGCCCAATCGTAGGACCCTTGATTACGTGAGCAAGTCCGGACTGCCGGCACTCCGCGGCTCGCCCTCGGCGGTTTTCGGCTTTCTTGCCGTCTGATACCAGAAGCTTCGCGTTCGGGCTGCCGGGACACACCCGATTTTCGGCTGGGAGTGTGGTCGGCTGAGTTGATGCGTTGCGGTCGATGTATGCCCTAGCGTCAGCGCTCGTGCGATTTCTTCACACCTCGGATTGGCATCTGGGTCGCCATCTGCACGGTCTCAGCCTGCACGATGCGCACCAGGCATTCATCGATCATTTGGTCGAGGTTGCTCGCAGTGAACGGGTCGATGCTGTGCTCATCGCCGGTGACCTCTACGACCGGGCGGTGCCGCCGCCTGATGCGGTCGGTTTGTGGGACCAGGCACAGACCCGGCTCGTGTTGGAGGCCCGGACGCAGGTGGTCGTCATTGCCGGCAACCATGACTCGCCGGCTCGGTTGGGAGTCAGTTCCCGGTTGCTGGAGAGAGCCGGTGTCCACGTGCGAGTGGGCACGGGTGCTGTGGGCGCGCCGGTGCTCGTTGAGGATGAGCACGCGGCGGTCGCGTGCTACCCGGTACCATTTCTCGAACCAGCCTCTGCGGTAACCGACTGGGGACTCGAGGATCGGAGCCATGCTGCGGCCCTTCGTGCCGCGATGGACCGGGTTCGATCGGATCTCGCCGGCCGCCCTGGACATCGGTCTGTCGTCATGGCGCACGCCTTCGTCTTCGGCGGACAGGGTTGCGACACCGAGCGGGACATCAGCGTGGGTGGCGTGCAGCATGTACCCAGTGCGGTCTTCGACGGCGTCGACTACGTGGCGCTCGGCCACTTGCACGGCCGTCAGCGGCTGACCGACGGGTTGCGATACAGCGGCTCACCGTTGGCTTTCAGCTTTTCCGAGGCCGCCCACGTCAAGTCGTCCTACCTTGTGGACCTCGACGCTGACGGGCTGCGCCGCGTCGAGGAGATCCCTGCCCCGATACCGAGGCGGATGGCCCGGCTCACCGGCAGCGTTGAGGAGCTGTTGAACAGCCCTGCCTACAGCGCGTACGAGCATTGCTGGGTCGAGGCGACCCTGACCGACCAGGTACGACCGTTGTCGCCGCATGAGCGGCTCAAACGTCGGTTTCCGCATCTGCTGAAGCTCGTCGTGCCGAGCCTGACCGCCGACGTGGAAAGCCGAGACCTCGCCGACCTTGATCGACTGGCTCCGGTCGAGGTGGCGCTCGACTTCGTGACCGAGGTACGCGGCCGACCCGCCGACGGCGACGAAGTCACGCTGCTGCATCGCACCTTCGACGAGCTGCGCCGCTTGGAGGCGACCCGCTGATGCGACTTCACCGGCTGACCATGACCGCGTTCGGACCGTTTCCTCAAACGGTCAGCGTCGACTTCGAGGCGCTCGCGGCTGACGGCCTGTTCCTGATCCACGGTGACACCGGTGCGGGAAAGACCACGATTCTGGACGGGATCTGCTTCGCCTTGTACGGAGCCGTACCCGGCTCACGCGACGACGCCAGGTCACTGCACTCCCACCACGCCGGCACTGGCCGCGGCCCCCGTGTCGAACTGGACGTCACCCTGACCAACAGGCGACTGTTGATCACTCGTACCCCGGAATGGATCCGCCCCCGTAGGCGCGGTACTGGAACCATGCGCGAAGGCGCACATGTCGAGATCATCGAGCAGCTGCCGGATCAGACTCAGTCGTTCGTCACCCGTGACCATCGGGAAGCCGCTGACCTGATCACGGCGGAGATCGGCCTCGACGTCCACCAGTTCTGTCAGGTAGTCCTGCTGCCCCAAGGCGGGTTCGCCAGATTTCTGCAAGCATCTCCCGAAGACCGGCAAGGGCTCCTGCGGCACCTCTTCGACATCGATATCTTCAATCGGGCCGAGCGTTGGCTGGCCGATCACCGTACGCAACTCGGCCAGCAGGAACGTGCGGCCCTCGGCGCGATCCGCGACCTGACGCAGCGCTTCGCCGAGGTGGTCAAGGTGGAGGTGCCCGCGGATCTCGACAAGCCCGATGCCCTGGTCGAGCTGGACGTGTGGGCTGCCTCGCACCGAGACCAGGTCGGTGATCTGGTGGAAGCCCTGACCCAGAGCGTGGCTGTCGGTGCGGCAGAGGAACAGCGCCTCGACCAGATCCGGCAGGCAGCCGCAACACTCGCCGGACAGCAACGCGAGTACCGTGCGGCGGTCCAGCAGCGCGACGAGTTGACAACGCGCAAGCCTGAGCGTGAACAGTGGAAACGCCAGATCGACCTCGCCCGCGCCGCAATGGCGCTGAAGCCGTACCTCGACCAGGTCGACCGCCGACAGGACCACCTTAACCGGCTCCGCCGGCAGGCGATCGAACACCTCCAATCCCTGCCCGTCGACGTAGCGGTGCTGCCGGACCATACCGCGTCGCCTGACCCGGACAGTTGGGACGCCGTCGACGTAGCCGACCTCGATCTCGATGCGTTGACCCACGCGGAGCAGACCCGTACCGCACAACTTCACGCGGCCGAAGGCGCGACCGACAGCGAGGCCCGACGGACCAAACTGCTGCGCCAACAGACGACGGTCAGCAAGAAGCTTGAGGATCTGGCCAGCAGAAGAGAAAAGGCCAAAACCCTCCTCGCCGAGCTGCCTGCCCAGCGTGCCGAGGTTGCCGCCCGGCAGGAGCAGTCCCTCGCTGTGGCTGCTGGTCAGGCAGCCGCCGAACTATTGCTGGCCGAGGCGCAGAAGCAGAACAAGGCGTGCAAGCGGCGGGACGACCTTGCCGGGCAACTCACGACCGCCGAGGAGGAACGGCGTGCTGCCACCGACCGACATCAGGCCGCAGAGGCCCGGCACCTTGACGTACGGCAGCGCCGACTGGCCGGCATGGCCGCAGAACTCGCCGGTGAGCTGCGGCCTGGACAGCCCTGCGGAGTCTGTGGCTCCCCGGAACACCCCGATCCCGCCCGGGCTGCGGCCGACGCCGTCTCTGCCGCTGACGAGGAACTGGCCGAGGCTGAGGCGGGCGAGCGGCTCAATGAACGCCGGAGTGCCGAGATCACCGTCGAGCGCATCAATGCCCAACTCAAGGAAGTCACCGAAGCGGTCGGCGACCTGACGGCAGCCCAGGCGATATCGAAGGTCACCGAGGCACGCAAGGCGGTCCGGGCTGCGACCGAGGCAGCGAAACTGGCTGAGGAACTCGGCGCCCAACTGGAAACCCTCGACGTGCTGCTGGCCGATCAACACCGCGAGGCCGCCGAGATCGACCGCGATGAGGCAGCGGCGACCACCCAACAGACCGCCCTGGCCGAGCAGATCACCGAACTCACCGAAACCATCGACGCCATCCGCGGCGAGGACAAAAGCCTGCGGCTACGGATGACTCGACTGGCCCGGGAACTCGCTGAGATCAAGGCCGCAGCGAACAGCCTGCGGGAGTGGCGACAGGCAGCAAAGGAACTCACCGAGGCCCACCGTGAGGCGCACCACCACCTGCACCTGTCGGAGTTCGCCGACGCCATGGCAGCACGTAGCGCAGCCCTGGCCAACCCCGAGCTGGTCGAACTGCAGGAACGAATCGACGCCTTCGACAGCGAGTACAACAAGATCGCAGGACGAGTGCAGGACCCCACCCTGCTCGCGGCCGCACACGAACCACCACCAGACGTCGAGGGCAGCGAACAGGCCTACCAAACCGCAAGGCAACGTGCTACCGAACTGCATGCCCAGCACGGCCTTGCCGTCAGGCAACACGACCGACTGAAGCAACTGGGCCCCGACCTCATCAACGCCCTCGCCCAATGGAAGCCCATCCGCGCGGAGTACGAGATCGCCAACCGGCTCGCCCAACTCGTCGAGGGCAAGAGCACCGACAGCAATACCCGGATGACCCTCTCCACGTATGTGCTGACCCACCGGTTCCGGCACGTCGTGACGGCCGCGAACACCCGCCTCGGGCAGGTCACCTACAACCGCTACCTGCTGCGCCACGTCACCGAGTCAGACACAGGCCGCCGCGCCGGGCGAAACGGGCTCGGCCTATCCGTCATCGATGCGTGGACTGGCCAGGAGCGCCGCCCGGCCACGCTCTCCGGCGGGGAAACCTTCCTGGTCTCGCTGTGTCTTGCCCTCGGCCTCAGCGATGTCGTCCTGGCCGAGGCAGGCGGCACCCAACTCGGCAGCCTGTTCGTCGACGAGGGCTTCGGCAGTCTCGATCAAGAGGTGCTCGATCAGGTGCTCGATGCGCTCGACGCCCTGCGCTCCGGTGGCCGGACCGTCGGACTGGTCAGCCACGTCGCGGAACTGCGCAGGCGCATTCCATCGCGCCTACACGTGCGCAAGACAGCCACCGGCTCATCCCTGGTCGTCGAGGCTCAGGGGGTGCTCGACTGAGATCGTCGCTGCGACGCTGTTCCGCCCGGTCGCGGTCAGCCACCAGGTTCGAGCAGCGCGTTGGAGGGGGTGGGAGGCAAGTCACTGCGCGCTGCTTGTCGGCAAGAGTTGGTCGGTGCTTGTCGAGGCAGTGGTGCGACGACTCCTTTACTCGGCCGGTTTATGCTTCAGGCGACCTGGGCAAACGTGCGTGAGCATGCCGCTGGGCCACCGGACTACCGGGGGTCAAGGGGTCGTCGGTTCGAATCCGGCCGTCCCGACGCAGGTCAGAGGGCCGATCCGGGATTCGGATTGGCCCTCCTTGGTGTTCTGGGGACCAAGATCGGTCAAGTTGGCTCCAAGTAGCGCTCCTTGACCGTCGGTCAAGGGCTCGTCGGTTCGAATCCGGCCGTCCCGACAGTGAGAGGGTTTCCGCAGGTCAGCGACTTGCGGGAGCCCGATTTTATTGCTTGGCATGGATGCCCGGTCTAGCACGCCGCTGTTGGACTCCTTGACTCGGGCGCGTTGTCATGCCATTACTGGATCTTCAGAAGCTCACCGTCGGACTGTCCCGGACCTGGGCCGGGTTTCTCCGGGACTGGGACCGGTCGCTGCGGGCCGGGAACTACCCGCAGACCACCCGCTACAACTACCTGCTCGCCGCCGCACAACATGGACGACGATCTTGGTGCGGCCGTGGCGGTGTCGCATCAGGTGGGCGAGTTTGCGTTCGATCCTCGACCGGGTGGCCCGGTAGTCGGCCCGCCGGGCGGGGTCGGTGCTGGTGGCCCGGGCTCGGGCCAGCAACCGTTCGTGGCGGCCGACCGCGACCTTCCGGCCGGATTTCGACGTGGTGCACCGCGCGGCCAGGGGGCAGGTGGCGCAGGCGGTGCCGAAGTCGGCGGTGCCGTCACCGGCACGGTTCCGGCGGATCGGCACGGTGGTCTGGTTCGGGCAGGTCACCGTGCCGGCGTCGAGTTCGATGCCGAAGGCGTCTTTGGTGAACCGGCCGCCCGCGTTGGTCGCCGGCTGGGTTTTGACCGTGGCCTCGATACCGGTGTCGTCCAGCTTCTCGAGGAACTCCGCAGCACCGTAGGCGGCATCACCGTAGACGGCTGACCGGTCCTGACCGCCGTCCTGCCCGCTCTGGCCGTCCTGCCCGTCGGTGTCGGGCAGCAGGTCGATGATCGGGTCGGCGGCGGTCTGCGCGTCGCCCTGGTTGCCCGCGCTCACCTCGGTCGCGCTGATGATCTCGCTGTCCGGGTCGGCGGCGATGTGGCCCTTGTACCCGTCGAAACCCCGCGCCGAGGTCTTGTGCCCGTGCCGGGCCTGCGGATCCACCGTGGAGATCACCCGATCGGCCCAACACCACCCAGGCCCCAACCCCAAACACCTCACTTAACACCAGCCACCTAGATCGACTTGTTCGTTGACGTGTCTGCCTGAGCCGAATGTGTGGGGACATACCACCGGACTGTGGTGCCCGAGCACGTTGATTCGGTGCAGCACCAGGAGCAGCATTCCTTGCGTCGCAGAGAACGACGCCGCAGAGAGGCAATTATGAGCGAACCCATTTCTCCGAACGGCCCGGTGAAAGTAGCCATTACGGTGGATGACTTCCTGCAGTGGAAGATGGTGCCGTTTCCGACCGGGTACAGCGCTGAGCGCGTGGTGTCGTCATTGACCTCGGCATTCGCTGATTTCGGGATCACCGATTGCTATGCGTTCTTCAGCACGGGTCCAATGGAGGAGGATCCGAGTCTGCGCGAGCAAGTCGAAGCGTGGTGTGCGGCAGGGCACCACGTCGGAAACCATACGCACAATCACGCCAGCCCCGATTGGGTACCGGCCAGTGCATTCACTGCAGACATCAAACTCTCCGAGGACTATATCGGCAGCTTCATCGAGGCGGCTCCGGTGAAGTACTTCCGGTATCCGATGGACATGTGGGGCGCCGAGGCCGACAAGGTTGCCGACATTCACCACTTCTTGGCCAAGGAGAACTACATCCCGGCGCCGGTCAGCTACTGGTTCTATGACGCTCAGTTCGTTGCGCCGTACTGGCGGGCAGTCGAGAGCGCGGACTCCGACGCGGCCGCTTGGCTGGTCCGGACTTACGCAGAAACGGCGGTCGACCAGCTCCGGCGCCACGCGGCGGTTTCTCGTGAGATGTTCGGCCGCGACCCGATCTTCATCTCGGTTTTTCACGGTACGGCTGTTACGTCCGATTCGGTGCGCCCGATGCTTGAGGCTCTGGTCGCGGCCGGAGTCGAGTTCGTATCGCTCGAGGAAGGGATGCGGGATCCGTTGAACGCGCTCCCAGCACCAATGCACACCCGCCTCTTCCGAAACAGCACCCAGAAGTGGGCCGACCACCTCGGTGTCTCCTTCGAGGGGACTCCGCCGTTGGAGACGTTGTCCAGGATGGAGGAGGTCAGTCCGCGCGAGGGGATGTCCTACGAGGATGTCTTCGGCGCGATGCGCAACCACGCCGCTAAGGAAGTTGGCGGCACAGTTGCTGGCGGCGAGTTCGACTGGCAGAGCGCGGTGCGGCCGATCCATGACTGACCGGCCAGCACACCCGTTCGTTGCGCCCCCTGACCGGGTCGCTGTCGTGATGGCTGCATCAGGTGCAGCCATGACCTATCGTGAGCTCGCCGACGACTCGGCTCGGTTGGCCAATGTTCTCCAAGGAGCCAACCTTCCCGAGGGTAGTCCGATCGCGATCCTCTTGGGGAACTGCCCGGAGTACTTCGTGGCGTACTGGGGCATCCTCCGAGCCGGCCACCGCGTCACGACGCTCAGTACTCAACTGACACCAGATGAAGCCGCCTACATCGTGGGGGACTGCCGTGCGAGCGGCGTAATTGTCGGCACGGACTTCGAAGGCACAGCGGCGAGGCTCGCCGAGATTGACCACCTGAAACTCAGGCTGGCAGTAGGGACGGGGCTGGTCGATGGGTACCGGAACATGCGGGAGGCCCTTGCCGGGGTCTCGACTGAACGCCCGGACCGGGAGCGGCTAGGGAACGAGCTGCTCTACTCGTCGGGCACTACCGGGGCTCCCAAGGGTATCTGGCGGCCGATCGATCCGAACGCAGCCATCGACGAGCGGACGTTCTCCTTGGCATCGGTGTATGAGACGGAATTTGGCTTCGAGGACGGCGATGTCTACCTGAGTCCGGCGCCGCTGTACCACGCAAGCCCGCTGCGGTTCTGCGTCGCGACGCACGTGCTGGGCGGCACGGTGGTGGTACAGGAGAAGTTCGACGCCGAGGGAGCACTCAAGGCGATCGAGCAGCATCAGGTGACTCACAGCCAGTGGGTCCCGACGATGTTCGTCCGAATGCTGCAGCTGCCCTCAGAAGTTCGGCACGCTTACGATCTTTCGTCGTTGCGCGTGGCCGTTCACTCGGCTGCACCCTGCCCGGACGCAACCAAGCGTGCGATGGTGTCATGGTGGGGCCCGATCCTTTGGGACTTCTACGGCGCCTCGGAAGCCATCGGTCGGGCGTTCCTCGACCCGCAGGAATGGTCCGAGCGACCAGGATCGGTAGGGCGACCTGATCCGGAGCTGGTGCGGATCTGCGACGAGAGTGGTGCCGCACTCGAAGCTGGCCGGGTCGGAACGATCTACTTCAAGTGCGTGCGCCCCTTCGAGTACTTCGGTGACCCGGAAAAGACCGCTCGTTCCCGTCACCCAGAGGATCCGGAGTGGGTCACCGTTGGGGATGTTGGGCGATTGGACTCCGACGGGTACCTCTATCTCGCCGATCGGCAATCCTTCGTGATTATCTCCGGCGGTGTGAACATCTATCCGCAGGAGGTCGAGAACGCGCTGGTTGGCCATCGCAAAGTGGCTGACGCAGTGGTGGTCGGCCGCCCCGACCCCGAGTTCGGCGAGTCCGTCGTGGCCTTCGTAGAGCCGGAGCCGGAGTTCTATGCCGACCCCGAACTGATCGAGGACATTCAAGGTCGGCTCCGTCGGACGTTGGCTCGCTTCAAACACCCCAAGTGGATTGAGGTGGTCCCTGAGGTGCCCAGGACGCCCGGTGGCAAGCCTGATGTGGCCGCACTGCGCGAGCTGGCAAGTCGATTGTCCGCTGCGCCGGCATCCGAGGCGCCGGACGTGGACGGCGGGGCAGCGGCAACAAGTCCCGTCGGGCGGTCGGCCCGGTGGGACAGTGGTCCGATCCTGGTCGATGATCGTGACGGTGTCCGGACAATCACCTTCAATCGTCCTGAGGTTCACAACGCGCAGAATCTCGAGATGTTGCGTGAGTTCGATGCCGCGATCGACGAGGTGGCAGCCGACCGCTCTGTCAGGGTGTTGGTGATCGCGGGCGCGGGGCGGAGCTTCTGCTCGGGCCACGACCTTCGGATGATGGGCGAGGACAAGACCTACTTCAGCAACTTTTCCAAGGTGGAGACTCGCAAGGAGCAGGAGAAGCGTTGGTTCGTCGACCCGGTTGCGAAGCTCCGCCACTTGCCGATACCCACCGTGTGTCGAATCCAAGGTCACTGTTTGGCTGCCGGACTCATGTTTGCGGCGGCGACTGACTTTGTCGTTGCGGGCGAGTCCGCGATATTCGGGTCTCCGATCCTGATGCACATGGGGGTCAACGAGGCCGAGGTCCCCAACTTCGCATCGAAAGTCGGCGAGAGCTGGGCCAAACGGGTGTTCTGGTTGGACGAGCGACTGTCGGCCGAGCAAGCCCGGCAGGCGGGTCTGGTGACATGGGTTGTCCCGGACGATGACCTTGACTCGAAGTTGGCGTGGCTCATCGAGCGGCTCCTGCGTGCGCCTCGCCAAGCGTTGGAACTGTCCAAGGAGAGCCTGCAGTATCTGGCGGACCTCCGGGGGGAGGCGCAGTTCCATACATTCCATTTCATGTCGCACCAGATCAGTCATGCGACTCACGAAGCGGGCGAGATTCTCAACGAGCGTCTAGCCCGCCTGGCAAAGTCCGAATCGGTGATCCCCGACCACGAATCGAGGTCATCTGGTGGCGGTTCCTCTACGTCTAGTGGTCCTTCGGTGAATTGTGAAAAGGGAGAGTAGGCACAGGTATGAGATATGCAAGATCGGCGATCGCCGCTGCGGCGGCGATGGTCCTCCTGACAGCATGCGGTGAGAATGGTCCTTCCGGGAATCGTGGCAGCGATGCTGACGTTGCAGCCGTTGTCGCGCAGGCCAAGAAGGCAACCGAGGCCAACTTCGCCGGCACGGACCGTGAGCTGCCCGAGTCCGGGCCGAAGGCGGTACCCGGCAAGAAGGTCTGGGCGATTGCATGCTCACTCCAAGGTTCTGGATGTGCGCTGCCCGCCAAAGGTGCCGCGGCAGCAGGCAAGCACCTGGGCTGGGATGTGAAGGTAGTCGATGGCAAGCTCGATCCCAAGGTCTACAACCAGCAGATTCGAGCAGCCATCGCGGACAAGGCTGACGCGATCATGCTGTTCTCGGTGGACTGTGCAGCGACAAAGGGAGCCATTTCGGAAGCCAAGGCGGCTGGGGTCGTCGTGTTCGGTGCCAACGCCCTCGATTGCGACGACAAGTTCGCAGGTGGCGGCAAGCGGATGTTTGACGGCTATCTCCCGTGGGGCGAGAAGCTCGACACCTATGGTCAGTTCCTGAGCACGGTGGTCGGACCGGCAATCGCCGACTGGGTGATTGCAGAGACCGACGGTAAAGCCTTTGTGGTGGAGCTGAAGCAGGACGACCTGGCTGTTACGCGCCACGTCGGCGAGTCGTTCCGGGCTCGCATGGCAGAATGTTCGACGTGCACGGTTGAGTCGATCCCGTACACCTCTGGCGACATCTTCAGCGGCAAACTGCAGGGCAAGACTGCGGCCGGGCTCTCGAAGTTCCCGAAGGCCAATGTGGTGATGTCGCCCTTGGATGCCAACATCCCGGTTGGTGTGGGAGCTGCTGTCGAGCAGGCCCGGAAGGCGGGTCGCTCCGACCTCCTGTTGGCCGGCCACGAAGGTAGCCCGTCGTCACTCAAGCTGCTGCGGTCGGGTGTGCAGAACTTCGCAGTCGGTCGACCGATGACCTGGCTGGGCTGGGCTGCCGCCGACTCCTTGAACCGACTGTTCGCCGGCGGGGACGTTGTCGACTCGGGTATCGGTATCAAGTCGATGAACTCCGACAGCGTCCCGGACGTCGAGGAGTACGACGGCAACGCCGGTGCCGACGCCTACCAGCAGAACTACATCAGAATCTGGCAAGGCAAGTAACAGTGCCTCCGAACGACTACATACTGCGGGTCGGTTCTCTGTCGAAGACATACGGCGCATCACGCGCTCTGGCTGAGGTGGACTTCGACGTCGCCCGAGGGAGCGTCCACGCCCTCGCGGGCGGAAATGGGTCCGGCAAATCCACGTTGATCAAGGTGCTCGCTGGAGTCGTCCGGCCGGACCGGGGTGGCCACGTGGCCACCCCGGTCCGGAGCGAGCCGGCCGACCAGATCACGCCGTCGGTCTCCCGGCAGTTGGGGCTTCGGTTCGTTCATCAGGACCTTGGCCTCTTCGAGGACCTGTCGGTAGCGGACAACTTGCTGCCGGTTCTCGCACCGGGGGACAGCACGGCAGGCTTCCTCGGTCGGCAGTCGCTGCGTCAGCGGGCCAGGTCCATCCTCGACCGGTTTGAGCTGGATATCGACGCATCTCGGGACCTGCGTGAGTTGCGGCCTGCCGAGCAGACGCTGGTTGCCATCGCGCGCGCCCTCTCCGACTTCGAGGTGCCGTCCGGCGAGGTCGCGGACGGGGTCTTGTTCCTCGACGAGCCGACGGCTCGTCTTCCGCACGGCGAGGTGAGTGAGTTGTTGGAACGCCTGCGTGGGTACGCCAGCTGCGGGCACAGCATCGTCTTCGTCTCACACCGACTGGACGAGGTACTCGACGTCTGTGATGCGGTCACAGTGCTGCGCGACGGCGTGAAGGTGCTCGATAGCCCGGCGGCAGATCTGGCGCGACCCAAGCTCGTAGAGGCGATCGTCGGCCGACAGGTCGACAGCACGAACGTCCGGGGAGGGAGGGCGGACGCTGAGCATCGAGAGGTACTCTCGGTGTCCGGGCTTCTCGGGGGGCCGCTCCGCGGAGTGGACCTGCAGGTCGGGGCCGGTGAGGTCGTCGGCGTCGCAGGCCTCGTCGGAAGTGGCCGGACCAGTCTGTTGGAAACGGTCGCGGGTTTGCACCCGCACCTTGGCGGCTCGGTGAGGGTTGCCGGTCGAGAACTGTCGGGCGCTGGCTTTCGTACGATGCTGGCCAACGGGGTCGCTTACGTGCCCGAGGATCGCCTTCGTCTGAGCCTGTTCCCGGAAATGTCGGTATCGGACAATATTGTACCCAATGCGCTGCATCGCTACACCCAATCGGGGCTGTTCCGACCACGGAAGGCGAGCCGGGCCGCAGCGCGGGCGCATGCCCAGTACGGCGTCAAGTCGCCTGGCTTGGATGCGCCGGTCTCTGCCCTCTCAGGAGGAAATCAGCAGAAGGTCGTCATCGCGCGCTGGTTGTCGTTATTGCCGCGAGTGCTGCTCCTGGACGAGCCCTCTCAGGGTGTGGATATCGGGGCTCGGGCAGACATCTATCGCTTTATCGGCGCCGCTGCCGAATCGGGCGCTGCGGTTATTGTTGTCAGTTCCGACATCGAGGAACTCCTGGGGCACTGCACACGGATTGTGGGCCTTCACGAAGGCGCCATTTCCTTCAGCAGGCCGACCGAATCACTCGCACGCAGCGAACTCATCAATCTGGTTTACGGGATGAACGAGAAAGTAGACCTCCGATGAACCAACGGACCGAAGTCCCCGGGCACGAGGCATCACGCGTGTCGAAGACGGTTGAAATCCCATCTAGGCAGCTGTCGGGGGCCAAGGCGGCGGTGGTCAACTTCCTGTCCAAATACGCACTCGTCGCCGGCTTGGTGGGCCTGACGCTCTACTTCGCTATCTCTCCGCAAACGTCCGAAACGTTCTCAAGTTGGACGAATGTTCAGACGATCGTGGCCAGCGAATCCGTTGTCGGCATCGTCGCGTTGGCCGCATTGGTCCCCTTGGTGGCGTTCCGCTTCGATCTGTCCTTGGGGGCAAATGTCACAGTGTCGGCGATCGCGACTGCTCACGCCGTCGCTAATTGGGAGGTTCCAACGGCCGTTGGCGTCATCATCGGGATCAGCACTGGGGCATTGATCGGTCTCGTGAACGGTTTGCTGGTGTCGCTCTTCCAAGCCAACTCGCTGGTGATCACGCTGGGCACAGCGACGCTTCTCAGCGGGTTGAGCGCACTATTCTCGGGGTACGACATCATCCTCGGCGTGTCCGACTCCATGACGGACTTCGGGGCGACGTCCTTCCTGGGCATCCCGAAACCAGCATGGTTGCTGCTGATCTGCGTCCTGGCCGTGACGGTGCTGTTGCGGTACACCGTCGTTGGTAGGCAATTTTCCCTCATCGGCTCGAACGAGAAGGCGGCCAAGCTGGTCGGCGTTCCGGTCTCGGGGAGGGTGGCGTTCAGTTTTCTGATCGCTGGTGCTCTTGCCGGGGTTGCCGCAGTGCTATTGGTCTGCCGTACCGGATCGGCTTCGACTGGGATCGGCGAAGGATTCATGCTGCCGGCGTTGGCAGCAGTGTTCCTGGGGTCAACCACGATCAAGCCGGGGAGGTTCACCGTCGCCGGAGCGATCGTCGGCGTCTTCTTTGTTGCGGTTGCTGTCAACGGCTTGACACTCGCCGGCGTCGATGACTGGGTCGAGCCGACCTTCACCGGCGCCGTGGTCGTGGTGGCTGTAGCACTCTCGGCGGTTCTGATGGCCCGGAGTCGTGGTGCACGGCTGTGACGGATGTCAGGAAAGGCACTGGGAGTGAAACTATCGCACTCGTGGTCCAAGGCCACGCCGTTGTTCGATGATGAGCACTTGGTGTCGTCGGCGGGATTGGCGCCGGTGATGGCGCTGGCCGAGCAGGCCGGGCTCTTTGAACTGGTCGGCGGCCGGGTCGGGCTCGGCCCGACCCGGGTCGCCTCGGCGGGGGTGAACCCGGCGGGAAAGGTGTCCTCGATCATCGCGGGGATGGCCGCCGGCGCGGACAGCATCGACGACCTGCAGGTGATCCGCTCCGGGGGATGAAACGGCTGTTCGGCGGGGTGTATGCGCCGGCCACGCTGGGACAGTTCCTCCGCGAGTTCACCCACGGCCACAGCCTGCAGCTGGCCCCGGTAGCGCGGGCGGATTTGGTGAACCTGGTGCAGCGGACCGACCTGCCGCCCCGGATCGAACAGCGGGCGTTCATCGACATCGACTCGCTGCTGCGCCCGGTGTACGGGCACGCCAAGCAGGACGCCAGCTTCGGGCATACCAAGATCACCGGGTAGAGCAGCGGCAGCACCTCCGAGCCCTTCGGCGACTTCCGGGACCACGCGGGCAGGATCGTCGAGGAGAACCGCTTCCGCTGCCCGGTGGCCTCGTCGGCCCGCTTGTCGTTGACCCGCGGCGCGCACACCGGGATCGCGCCCGCCGCCGTGGTCACCTCCCGCGGCTCGTGATGACCGTTGCGGACCACCAGCCGATGGCCGTGCTCGTCGACCTCCTCGCGGAACGCCTTGACGTACGCGGCGACCTCAGCCTCCAACGCCGCGGCCAGCATCTGCCGCGCGCCGTCACGGACGATCTCGTCAAGCAACGACCCACCGGCCGGCTCGTTGGACGCCGCGGCGTCGTGGACTACTTTGAGCATGGGTGCACATTCCCGAGCCGGCGCGCCAACGCCGACCCTGATCAGACTGTTACTGGGCTTCGATCTTGCTCGGGAGGTGCGCCCGCTTCATGTCACCTCGCCGCGAGCCATTTGCAGGTTCTGATCATTGCTCGTCTGGATCTGGAGCAGGGCACGCGTCCTTGGGGCGAAGAAGTCGTTTCCTTGGTCGTCGATGACGACGAAGGCGGGGAAGTTGTCGACCCGGATCTTCCACACGGCCTCCATGCCGAGGTGTTCGTAGTCGATGACTTCGACGCTCTTGATGCAGTCCTGGGCCAGCCGCGCGGCGGGGCCTCCGATGGATCCGAGGTAGAAGCCCCCGTGTCGGCGGCAGGCGTTCGCCACCGTCTGAGACCGATTGCCCTTGGCGAGCATGACCAGCGATCCACCGGCTGCCTGGAACTCCTCCACGTAGGTGTCCATGCGCCCTGCCGTGGTGGGACCGAAGGATCCCGCGGCCATCCCGTTCGGTGTCTTGGCGGGGCCGGCGTAGTAGACGGGGTGGTCGCGTAGATATCCCGGCAGCGGTTCGCCTGCCTTCAAGCGGGCGCTGATCTCGGCGTGCGCGAGGTCGCGCGCGACGACGAGTTCACCAGACAACGACAGTCTGGTTCCAACGGCCAGTCCCGACAGCTTGGCTCGGATCTGGGTCATAGGCGCTGAAACATCCACCGCCACGACCTCCCCGACGAGGTGGGCATCGGTCACCTCGGGCAGGAACCGAGAGGGGTCCTCCTCAAGCTTCTCCAGGAATACGCCCTCGGCCGTGATGCGACCAAGGATCTGCCGATCTGCCGAGCATGAGACCGCGATCGCCACGGGGCAGGAGCCTCCGTGTCGCGGGAGCCGAACTACTCGCACGTCGTGACAGAAGTACTTGCCGCCGAATTGTGCGCCAATGCCGAGTTGGCGAGTGATGGAGAGGAGCTGTTCTTCCAGGTGGAGGTCGCGGAAGCCGTGGCCTGAGGGTGAGCCCGAGGTGGGCAGTGTGTCCAGGTACCGGGCAGAGGCCAGCTTCGCGGTCTTGAGCGCGTACTCGGCGGAGGTGCCGCCAATGACGACTGCCAGATGGTACGGAGGGCAGGCCGCGGTTCCGAGAGCACTGATCCGCTCGGTGAGGAAGGAGAGAAGTCTCTGCTCGTCCAGGAGTGCTCGGGTCTCCTGGAACAGGAAGCTCTTGTTCGCGCTGCCGCCGCCCTTGGCCATGAACAGGAACTCGTAGGTGTCGTGGCCCTCGGCCAGGATCTCGATCTGTGCAGGCAGGTTGTTGCCCGTGTTGACTTCGCGGTAAGTGGTCAGCGGCGCGAGCTGTGAGTAGCGAAGGTTGAGCGTCTTGTAGGCGTGGTGGATGCCCCGGCTGAGATGGCGCGCGTCCCGTCCGTCGGTGAGCACACGGGACCCCCGCTGCCCGAACACGATCGCAGTGCCGGTGTCTTGGCACATCGGCAGGATGCCCTGGGCCGAGATCGCGGCGTTGCGGAGAAGGTCTGTGGCGACGTACTTGTCGTTCGCGCTGGCCTCAGGATCGTCGAGGATGCTCCGCAACTGCTCCAGGTGTGAGGTGCGCAGCTGATGGGAAACGCGGGTGAACGCGACGTCGGCGAGCCGGGTGAGGGTGAGGTCCGACACCTTCAGGAGTGTGTCCCCATAGCGATCGACCACCTCCGGTCGCGGTGCGTCGATGGCGACGAACTCCACCGTATCCTTGCCTCTGGGCAGGATCGGCGTGTAGTCGAAGTCCGGGTCGTCGTAGTCGGGCCTCGTAGCGAGTGGTCCAGGTTCAGTCGCCATCGAACGTCCTGTCGTTCTTGCCGTGCCGGTCCAGGATCGACTGGGCGCGGACGACGACGGGCGCATCCACCATCTGCCCAGCCACGGCCGTCACGCCCTGTGAGGCGTCCAGTACCGCGACGGCCCAGGCGACCTCCTCCTCGGTGGGGAGGAAGGCGACCTGAGTGGGTGCGACCTGGCTGGGATGGACGCAGAGTTTGCCACCAAACCCCAGCTCGCGCGCATGCGTGAGGTCTGCATCGAGCGCCTCGCTCTCGGTCAGGCGCGTGGTGACGCCGTCGATCGGCGCGGGCAGCCCGGCGGCCGCGCTGGCGTAGACCAGCTGGGAGCGAGCGAACTGTAGCGCGGGTTGTGACGCCGGATCCACTCCGATGTTGGCGGCGAAGTCGACGTTGCCGAAGACCAGGCCGGCAACTCCGGTGGCCGCGATCTCGTGGGCAGCCGCGAGCCCGAGCGGAGTCTCGATCAGGGCCAAGGTGGGGGAGTCACACGAGCTCACGAAGCGGCTGACATCGGCCGCGTCCTCACACTTCGGTAGCAGGACGAAGCTGGCACGCCCGGAGACCATGCGCAGGTCCGGTTCATGCCAGGCGGTGCCGACGCCATTGACTCTGACGATGGCTTCGCGCCCGCTAGCCAGCCAAGCCGCGGTGGACTGGCGGGCGCCTTGCTTCGAGGCCTCGGCCACTGCGTCCTCGAGGTCGACGATCACGTGGTCGGCGCCGGCGGCGGACGCCTTCCGGAAGCGGTCAGGTCGATCACCCGGTACGAAGAGGAGAGCTCCGCTCGGCGCGGACGGATCGGTTGTCAAAGACGCCACCTTCGGGACAGGCATGAATCCACGAAGTATGCATGATCTGTTGCTGTCACGCATAGTGTCGGCTAGCGTGGTGGCCACCACAAGGGTCGAGGGAGCATCGAGATGATTGACCTGCAGGGCTGGGTCGCGATCGTGACCGGCGGTGCGAGCGGTATTGGGCAAGCCCCGCGGAGCGGTTGGCCGAGTTCGGGGCCGGTGTCGTGATCGCGGACCCGGATCTCGAGGGCGCCCAGCGGGTGGTCAAGCCGATCGAGGCTGCCGGAGGCAGCGCCGACGTCGTTCGCGACGACGGACGTCACCCAGATCGTTGCCGTTGCGCGGGAGCGGTGCGGCTGCGATGTGCTGTCCTGGAACGCCGAGGCGCCGGTGGTGGCGTGGACCTGCCGTTCGGCGGCTGGAAGGGCAGCGGGGTCGGCCGTGAGAAGGGGTTCGAGCGCCTGGCTGGCTACCGTCAGACCAAGGCCATCGCGGTGGGGACGCCATGACCGGGCTGCCACTGGCCGGCGTCACCGTTGTCTCGTGTGAGCAGGCGGTGGCTGCGCCGTTCGCCACTCGTCAGCTGGCGGACCTCGGGGCACGTGTCATCAAGGTCGAGCGTCCCGGCAGCGGAGACTTCGCGCGAGGCTACGACGAGACGGTTCTTGGCATGTCCAGCCACTTCGTCTGGCTCAACCGCTCGAAGGAGAGCATTGCCCTTGACCTCAAGCAGCCGCCAGCACTGGACGTCATGCACCGGCTCATCGACCGCGCCGACGTGTTCGTCCAGAACCTCGCGCCTGGTGCTGCCGAGCGGCTGGGCCTAGGAGCCGACGCGCTTCGGGCGCGCGATCCGCGGCTCATCACCTGCTCGATCACGGGCTACGGCACCAGTGGGCCCTACCGCCATGCGAAGGCCTACGACCTGCTGATCCAGTCGGAGACCGGACTGGTCTCAGTCACCGGAAGCGACGATGCACCCGCCAAGAGCGGTATCCCAGCGGCCGATATCGGCGCCGGCATGTACGGGTTCGCAGGGATTCTGTCCGCCCTCTATGACCGGGAACGCACAGGCGAGGGCACCAAGCTGGACATCAGCCTCTTCGACTCACTCATCGAGTGGATGGGCTACCCGCTGTACTACACGCGATACGGCGGAGCGGCACCCAGCCGCACCGGCACCAGCCACGCGGCCATCGCTCCGTACGGCACCTACGCCTGCGCCGATGGCCAGAAGTACGTGCTGTCCATCCAGAACGAGCGAGAGTGGAAGGCGTTCTGTGACGTCGTGCTCGACATGCCCGAACTGGCAGAAGACTCGCGCTTTGATACCGGCAGCCGCCGAGTGAGCAATCGCGTCGAGCTCGATACCCTCATCAACCAGCAGCTGTCTCGGATCGACGGGGCCACCTTCGCTGAGCGACTCAACAGTGCACGGATCGCCAACGCGCGACAGCGCGAGGTCGCCGACGTCATCGACCATCCCCAGCTCACCGCGCGCCATCGGTGGCGCGAAATCGGTACGCCTGCCGGCCCCATCCAGGCGACGCTGCCCGCGATCACCGTCGAGGGCCGCGAACCGCGAATGGAACCGATCCCCAGCGTCGGCCAACACACCCACGACCTGCTCGAAGAACTGGGGTACAACGCCGTCGACATCCGTGCTCTCAAGAGGGATGGGACGTTCTGAACAAACACCAGAGCATCGCCGGGCATAATCTGCCCGGATGGTGCCTCATCAAGGCGGACGAAGCGATAACCGTGGTAAACAATGCGACCAAGCGGGACGTGATTGTCGATGGGCTGCGACGGCTCATCGTCTCCGGCGAGCTCGAACGCGGGAGTCGCCTGCCGCAGGACGAGCTCGCCAAAAGGTTCAACAGCAGCATTACCCCGGTGCGCGAGGCGCTGCGCGTCCTAGAGGCAGAAGGTCTCGTCGTATCAGCGCCGCATCGTGGGACCCGGGTTGCAGGGATCGACCTCGACCGGGTGAAGGCCACCTATATCGTGCGTCGTCTGACTGAGAGTTATGCCATGCGTCGTGCCGCCACCCGGTTTAGCCTCCGCGATATCAAGCGGGCACAGGAACTACTTCTCAAGATCGAGGATGCGGCTGCCGCCGGCAACGAGCTTCGCGTCCGACAGGCGAATCGCGACTTTCACTTCTACTTCTATGATCGTAGCGGAATCCCTGGGCTGTCGGATCACCTCGCCTTGCTATGGGCGTCATTCCCGTGGGATCTCGTGATCGGCGCACCCGACCGTGCTGAAGCCTCCAGGAAGGAGCATCACGCCATACTCGAGGCGGTGCGCGCTGGCGATCCGGACAGGGCTGCCGCAGCCGTCGAGACGCACATCGCTCACGGGTTCCTCCCGATCGCTCGCCGCATTAGCGGCGAGGATGTTTTGGATCCATTCGATCCGGACACCGATTGAAGGCGACTGCAAGAGTGGCGGAGACGACAGACCGGTGGAGCTTCTATCGCGAGTGGATAGAAGCTCAGGGCGATGTTGTCTTCGAACGTCTGGTCGATCTGCTCACGGAACGCGTTCCGAGGATGGTGCCCAATGACGTCGATCGGGCGCTACTGAGGGCATCTGTCATGTCACATCTGCCGTCGTTCCGGAGCTTTGGTTTGGTGGCTCGCCCTCGGAGGTGGGCGATACCGAAGCCGGCTCGCGCGCTCGTCATCGCTCAGGCGGACAGCGGCGCACCGCTGGAGTCGCTGCTGATGGCATACGAGATCGGCAAGGTCGAGATCTGGAAGGCGTTCCTGGAAGCCGTGCGGGCGAAGTCCCACGAGGCGCTGTCCGCGGACCTCCGGCTGGCGTTGCTCGAGGTCGTCATGAGCTGGACCTCCGACTACCTCCAGGACATCACCGCGCAGGTCGTCGAGATCTACTCCACGAGAACGGCTCATCTGAGCAACCGCGAGGGTGCCCAAGTCCGGGAAACGCTGGACAATTTCATCGCTGGAGACATTGACGTCGCGCACGCTGAGAAACTCCTCGGATACTCGATCGCCAGCTGTGCCCACGTCGCCTTTGTCGTCGCTACCGCGCCGGACCTTCCGGCCGGTCGATTGGACGCTGCGGTCTCCCATGTTGCGAGCATGCTGGGCGGTCCATTCCTGGCATTGGCCCTGGGTGCCCGGTCGGCGTTGGTGTGGGTCACGGTGCGCGAAGGTTCCTGGACAGCATTCGGGTCACGCCTACCGTCGCGTCCACCCGAGGGGGCCATGGTCGCACTCAGCAGTGAGCAGTATGGCGCCGTCGGGTTCCGACGTGTTCGGGAGGAGGCACTCAGTGCCGCGCCTCTGCTGGAGGCCAATCCATCCGCATCGCCGCTGTGCTTCCCTGATGTCGAGGCCGAGACGCTGGCGCTTCAGGACCACCAGGCAGCGCGACGGTTGGTTCATCGGCAACTCGGCGCTCTACTCCACCAGTGGCCGGCCGGTCTCGATTTGATCCAGACAGTCCAGGTCTTCTTGGAAACCGGAGCCAGCCCGACGCGGACCGCCCGCCAGCTCCACTTGCATCCAAACACGGTGACGCAACGGCTCAAGAAGTTCGAGAAGGTCCGCGGTCGGCCGACCGAAGTCGGAGACCTTCCGCTCTGGCTCGCGCTGAAGCTTGCGCCTATGGTTCGCCTCGACCACGCGGCTGACGACTTCTGACCGGCGAGCTGTACGGAACCTGTCAACCCTTCTGAGACACGTTCTTGAGCAAACTACTGAGCCGGTTCGTCTTGTTCTCGGGCTTGTTGATCCAGGCGGTTTCGGGCAGTTTCGGCGGCTCGAGTGGCTTGCGGACGAACCGCTCGGGGCTGGCCTGGTAGGCGGCGTCCAAGACCCGCCCGCGGGCCTCGCGGATCGCGTGCGCGCGGCCGTAGTGGACGTCGGCGGGAGCATGTAGTCCGATCCCGAATGGCGGTGCTCGTGGGCGTACCAGCGGAAGAACCGGTCCGGTTCGGCTCGATCGAGGACGCTCGGGTGTTCTGCGAACTGCGCCTCAGAGTAGGGGTTGTCATTGGCAGCAGTGCCGCCGGCGTGGGACTTGGTCACGCCCAGGTCGGCGAGCAGGAACGCCACCGGTTTGGAGGCCATCGAGGAGCCGCGCGGTAACCACAGCCACTATGTCGCCCTCCGCTCATGCGCTGGCTTCTTCGGATCTGCCAGGCTGGTCATGACCAGGTCGGCCAGGTGCCGGTACGCCTGTGCGGAGTCAAGTCCGGTGGCCTCCTGAATCGCTCCCCGCTGGATGGAGCCCATCACTTCGGCCACCGCGGCTCCTACGAACGAAGCGTGCACTGGGCGGAGCACACCGGCCTTGACTCCCTGGGTCACCAGGTCTTGGACCCGCCGGGCGGCGTACTGGGTGTTCTCCTGGTACACCTCGTTGGCCGGGCCGAAGTCGGCCAGGTCCGCAAAGAAGGCGGCCGACGCTGGCTGGAGCTCAGACGCCACCGACTCCAGATAGATCGCCAGTTGTTGCGCTGGATCAGCCGACGCTGCGACCCGGGTCTCGATGCGCTCCGCCCCGGTCTTGAAGTACGAGCGCACGGTCGCAACCACGATCTGCTCCTTGCTGGGCGCCACGGCGTACAGGGTGCTCCTCGAACACCGGAACCGTTCGGCCAGATCGCCGATGCTGAACGACGCGAACCCTTCGGCCAGGAACAACTCGCGGAGCTGACCCAACATCTTCTCGCGGCGAGTGCGAAACCTCTCATGCGATGGCATGGCACTGACTCTACGGCAGCGTGATCATGGAGAGTACTGTAGCCGATATTGTAGTACTCATACCCGTACTCAGAGGATGTGCGATGCCAGCATCACGCGTCATGCCGACCAACGAGAGCGCCGATCTGATCGAGGTCGTCCGGAATCTCGCCGACAAGGAACTGGCACCCCGAGCCGCGCGGGCCGAGGCAGACGAGGACTTCCCGCGCGACGTGTTCAAGACGCTCGGCGCGGTAGGCGTCCTCGGCCTGCCCTACCCCGAGGAGCATGGCGGCGGCGGCCAGCCCTACGAGGTGTACGTACAGGTGCTCGAGGAGGTCGCGAGAGTCTGGTCCAGCGTCGCCGTGGGCACGAGCGTGCACGCCCTATCCTGCTTCGGGCTGGTCAACTACGGCACCGAACGGCAGCGGCAAGCCTGGCTGCCCGACATGCTCGGCGGACACCTGCTCGGCGCCTACTGCCTCAGCGAGCCGCACGCCGGCTCCGATCCCGCCGCCATCACCACCCGCGCCGTCCGCGACGGCGACGACTACGTACTCACCGGCGCGAAGGCTTGGACCACTCACGGTGGACACGCTGACTTCTACCAGGTTATAGCGCGCACGTCGGATGAGCGCACCGACATCTCCTGCTTCCTGGTCCCCGCGGAGACAGAGGGCCTGAGCGCGGACCCACCGGAGCGCAAGATGGGCCTCACTGGATCGGTGACCGCCACGGTGCGCCTGGACAATGTGCGGATTCCCGCCAGCCGCAGAATCGGTGCCGAGGGCGGCGGTCTCAAGATCGCGCTAGCCGCGCTCGACTCCGGCCGGCTAGGCATCGCCGCCATCGCCACCGGCCTGGCCCAAGGCGCCCTTGACGAGGCCGTGGCTTATGCCAAGAGTCGCACCACGTTCGGGAAGCCGATCGTCGAACACCAGGGCCTGGCGTTCCTGCTCGCCGACATGGAGGCAGCCGTCCAGACCGCCCGCGCGATGACCCTGCACGCCGCCCGCCTGAAAGACCAGGGCCTGCCCTTCAGTCGTGAAGCGTCCATCGCCAAGATGGTCGCCACCGACAACGCCATGCGGGTCACGACCGACGCCGTACAGGTCTTCGGCGGCTACGGCTACACCCGGGACTTCCCGGTCGAACGCTTTATGCGCGAAGCCAAGGTCATGCAGATCCTCGAAGGGACAAACCAGATCCAACGGATGGTCATCAGCCGCGCGCTTGCCCGCGGCACCACCGCGACGATCACCACCGTCAACAGGGAGAAGCACTGATGCAGGTAGCCGACACCGCAGCCATCGTCACCGGCGGGGCCTCCGGACTGGGCGCCGCGACCGCCGAAGCGCTGGCAAACAAGGGCGCGCGGGTCTTCGCACTCGACCTCAAGCAGAGCATCGACAAGGCCAACCGGATCGCCGGCGTGGAATACGTCGCCACCGACGTCACCAACCCCGATGGGGTTCGAGCCGCCATCGCGACCGCCCGCGCCGGTTCCCCGTTGCGCACGGTCGTCAACTGCGCGGGCATCGGCCCATCCATGCGAATCCTCGGCAAGAATGGCGTCCACGACCTCGACCTCTACGCGCGCGTCGTGCAGATCAACCTCATCGGGTCCTTCAATGTCCTCGCACTCGCCGCCGAAGCCATCGCCCGGACCGAGCCCGACGAGAACGGGCAGCGCGGCGTCATCATCAACACCGCCTCGGTCGCCGCCTACGAGGGCCAGGTCGGCCAGGCCGCGTACTCGTCGTCCAAGGGCGGCATCGTGGGCCTCAGCCTTCCCGCCGCGCGCGACCTGGCCCAGTACGGCATCCGGGTCAACACCATCGCGCCGGGCATCGTCGAAACCCCGATGCTGGCAACCGTCTCCGAGGAGTTCCGCAAGAGTCTCGCTGCCGGCGTGCCGTTCCCTCGGCGCCTCGCCCGGCCCGACGAGTACGCCCAACTTGCGCTCGCGATCATCCACCACGACTACCTCAACGGCGAGGTCATCCGCATGGACGGCGCCCTCCGGATGGCACCACGCTGACCCCGCCTACCAACCGCCAAAGGGAGCAACCGTGACCAGCGAGGCAGTCATCGTCGAAGCCGTGCGCACCCGATCGGCAAGCGCGGCGGGAGCCTGTCCGGCGTCCACCCCGCCGACCTGTCCGCCACTGTGCTGAACGCGCTCAGCGACGGGGCCGGGATCGACCCAGCCGTCATCGACGACGTGATCTGGGGGTGCGTAGGCCAGGCCGGGGAACAGTCGTTAGACATCGCACGTACCTCGTCCTGTCGGCCGGATGGCCGGAGCACATCCCGGGCGTCACCATCGACCGGCAGTGCGGGTCAATCGCAGCAGGCCGTTTCCTTCGCTGCTGCCGAAGTAGTAGCTGCAGTACGCGGGTCGACGATCTGGTGCTGTCGTTGTCGGTTAGGCCGTGTTTGGTAAGGGGTCGGCGGGTGGTGAGGTGCCGGCGTGGCGGTGATCGATAAAGGCTGAGGTCTCCGG
>NZ_MUYZ01000659.1:0-1020 GCF_003013775.1 Micromonospora sp. MH33 | reverse complement strand
GAGGCCACCCGGCGGGCCACCGCGGTCACCTTCGCCGACCTGCTGCCGGCCCGGCGCTGGGCCGAGTCGTCCGGCGCCGGCCTGCGTACCGTGCTCGGCCGTGCCGTGCGAGGGGTCCGGCTCGGCGCGTCCGACGCCGCCGCCGGGGCCGCCGGCCGGGAACCGGTCACCGTGGCCTTCGACGACGCCACCCCGCACTGGCTGGTCGGCGGGCGCACCGGCGCGGGCAAGACCGTGTTCCTGCTCGACGTGCTCTACGGGCTGGCCGCCCGCTACTCCCCGGCCGAACTCCAGCTCCTCCTGCTCGACTTCAAGGAGGGGGTCAGTTTCACCGAGTTCGTGCCCACCGAGCGGGACCCGTCCTGGCTGCCGCACGCCCGCGCCGTCGGCATCGAGTCCGACCGCGAGTACGGCGTGGCCGTGCTGCGCGAGCTGCGCGCCGAGCTGACCCGCCGGGCCGACCTGCTCAAGCGGCACGGCGTCAGCAAGCTCGCCGACCTGCCGCCGAACGCCCGGCCGCCCCGGATCGTCACGGTGGTCGACGAGTTCCACGTCCTGTTCGCCGGCAACGACCCGCTCGCCCGGCAGGCCGTCGACCTGATCGAGGAGCTGGCCCGCAAGGGCCGCTCGTACGGCCTGCACCTGGTGCTGGCCAGCCAGAGCACCACCGGCATCGAGGCCCTCTACGGCCGGGCCGAGGCGATCTTCGGGCAGTTCCCGCTCCGGGTCGCGCTGCCCGGCGGCGGTGGGGTGCTCGATCCGCTCAACGACGCCGCGAAGGCGCTGACCGTGGGCACGGCCGTGGTCAACACCGCCGGCGGCACGGCCGGGGCGGACACTCAGGTCCGCTTCCCCGACGCGCACGCCGCCGCGGCCGACCTCGCCGCCCTGCGCCACGAGCTGTTCGCCGCCCGCCCCGCCGGCGCCCGCCCACCCGCCGTCTTCCGGGGCTACGAGACCCCGCGGCTCGCCGACGACCCCACCTGGGCCGGCCTGGCCCCGGGCGCCGAGCCGCCGCTC
>NZ_MUYZ01000658.1:0-1019 GCF_003013775.1 Micromonospora sp. MH33 | reverse complement strand
CCCGCTCTGGGGTCGGTGTCCGGTTTCGGCGACGTTGGGTGGTGGCCGGCGCCACCGTGGTGGCGGAATCATGGCGGGGGTGGGGTCGTTGTACATGGCAGACCGCGCCAGAGCCCGCCCAGCGCGAGGCCGCCGCGGAATGACCGGCCCCGCCCGGTCGTTACATCCCCCGGGACGTCGGATCAGGTCGAGGGAATCACTCCCCGCCGCCGACGGTTACATCCCCGGGCCGCCCGAGCAGGTCACCCCTTTGATCGCCGGGCAACCCTCACAGACTTCCCCCCTCAGTGGCACCGTCGCGCACCCCCCTGCGCGTGTGTGCTGCTCACCCCCGAACGGAAGGCGTGATCTCATCATGCGTACCAACACCATGCTGCGGAACACCGTCCTGACCGCTGCCGGCATCGCCGCCACCGCCGGTGGGATCGCCGGCCCCGCGATCGCCGCCCACGCCGCCCACGCCGCCCCCGCCAAGCCTGCCGCGCAGGTCCAGGCCGACCGTAAGGGCCACGGCGAGCGGGAACTCGACGTCCGCTACGAGGCCCAGCCCAACTTCTACTACTGCGGCCCCGCCGCCACCCGTAACGCCATCAGCGTGCTCGGCAAGAACATCGACGTCGACGCCATGGCCAAGGAGATGGGCACCACCGAGAACGGCACCAACAGCATCAACGACATCACCCCCGTCCTGAACAAGGAGACCGGCAAGCACTACCGGTCCGTCGAAATCCGCGACGGCAAGGCCGACGACAAGCAGACCGACACCCTGCGCGCCGACATCGTGCGCACCGTCGACGACGGCCGCGCCGTGGTCGCCAACATCGCCGGCACCGCCACCGACACCGACGGCAACACCCACTCCTTCGAAGGCGGCCACTACATCAGCGTCGTCGGCTACCAGAACAACGGCCACACCGTGACCATCGCCGACAGCGCCAACCCCAACACCGCCTCCTACCGCATCACCGTCGACAACCTCGCCGACTGGATCGCCACCCGCGGCTACAGCGCCTCCTGAC
>NZ_MUYZ01000657.1:0-1037 GCF_003013775.1 Micromonospora sp. MH33 | reverse complement strand
TAGGCCGTGTTTGGTAAGGGGTCGGCGGGTGGTGAGGTGCCGGCGTGGCGGTGATCGATAAAGGCTGAGGTCTCCGGTAGATCGGTTAGCGACCAAGCAAACCGAAGACCGACCGGAGACCTCGTGCCCAGCGTAGCGGCGACGAGGCGGCACGACCTCACCGACGCGCAGTGGGCGGCGCTGGAGCCTGCTCTGCCTGCCAGCTCGGGCAAAGGACGACCGCCCAAGTGGACCAAACGGCAGATCATCGACGGGATCCGGTGGCGAGTACGTACTGGAACCCCGTGGCGCGACGTGCCCGAGGCGTACCCGCCCTGGCAGACCCTGTACGACTGGTTCCGGCGCTGGCAGCGCGACGGCACCTGGGCGAAGATCCTGGCCGAGCTGCAAGCTGACGCCGACGCCGCCGGGAGAATCGACTGGACAGTGAGCGTCGACTCGACGGTCAGCCGAGCGCACCAGCACGCGGCCGGCGCCCGCCGCGACGGCCACTTGCAGAAGGAGCCGCCGGGCGGGCTGCGGACCGAGCCCGCTGATCACGGGCTGGGCCGGTCCCGGGGCGGGCTGACCAGCAAGACGCATCTGGCTTGCGAGCAGGGCCGCAAACCCCTGGCAATGGTGATCACCGGCGGGCAGCGCGGTGACAGCCCACAGTTCATCCCGGTCCTGCGCAAGATCCGCGTGAAACGGGTCGGCGGTGGCCGGCCGCGGACTCGCCCGGACCAGGTCCTCGCTGACAAGGCGTACACCAGCAAAGGCAACCGTGGCCACCTCCGCGCTCGCGGGATCAAGGCGTGCATCCCGAGCAAAGCCGACCAGGACGCCCACCGTAAGGCCAAGGGATCCAAAGGCGGCCGGCCGCCCGCGTTCGATCCGGTCGTCTACCGGCAGCGTCACGCCGTCGAGTGCGGTATCAACCAGCTCAAACAACACCGCGCCATGGCCACCAGGTACGACAAACTCGCCGTCCGTTACGAAGCCACCGTCACCATCGCCGCGATCAACCAATGGCTATGACCCTTACCAAACACGGCCTA
>NZ_MUYZ01000656.1:0-1040 GCF_003013775.1 Micromonospora sp. MH33 | reverse complement strand
CTAAGGCGTGTTTCAGAAGTCGTGGTGGCCGGTGAAGGTCACGGCGTGGCGGTGATCGATAGCTGAAGAGGTCTCCGGTAAACGGTTCAGCGACCAAGCTCGAACTTCATACCGGAGACCTCGTGGCCACCCTAGCGGTGACGAGGCGGCACGACCTCACCGACGCCCAGTGGCAGCGGCTCGCTGCGCTGCTGCCTGCCGCGTCGGCGAAGGGCCGGCCGCCGAAGTGGGAGAAACGGCAGCTGATCGACGGGATCAGGTGGCGGATCCGGATCGGGTCGCCCTGGCGTGACGTCCCGGCCGAGTACGGACCCTGGCAGACGGTCTACGGCCTGTTCCGTCGCTGGCAGCGCGACGGAACCTGGGACAAGATCTTGACCGCGTCACAGGCCGCCGCCGACGCGGAAGGCCGGATCACCTGGACGGTCAGCGTGGACTCGATGACCAGCCGCGCACACCAACACGCCGCCGGCGCCCGCAATGACGGCCACCTGCAGAAAGAGCCACCAGGCGGCGTGCACGACGAACCCGCCGATCACGCCCTCGGACGATCTCGCGGCGGTCTGACCACCAAGACGCATCTGGCCTGTGAGCAGGGACAAAAGGTCCTATCGATGGTCGTGACCGCCGGACATCGTGGTGACAGCCCGCAGTTCATCCCGGTCCTGCGCCGTATCAGGGTGACCCGCCTCGGGGTGGGCCGCCCTCGCACCTGCCCCGACCTGGTCCTGGCGGACAAGGCGTACACCAGCCGCGGCAACCGCGCCTACCTGCGCAAGCGCGGGATCAAGGCGTGCATCCCGAGCAAGAAGGACCAGGACGCCCACCGCAAGGCCAAGGGCACCCGCGGCGGACGCCCGCCGAAGTTCGACCGAGACCTCTACCGGATGCGACATGCCGTCGAGAACGGCATCGCCCGACTCAAGCGCCACCGCGGCGTGGCCACCCGCTACGACAAGTTGGCCGTCCGGTTCCAGGCCGTCCTGACCATCACCATCATCTGCGAGTGGCTCTGACCCGCTTATGAAACACGCCTTAGC
>NZ_MUYZ01000655.1:0-1048 GCF_003013775.1 Micromonospora sp. MH33 | reverse complement strand
GGGCGCGGTCGCCGCCGGGCTCGCCGCCGACCGCGACCACCTGGTGGCCCGCCTGTCCGGCCTGCCCGGCGTACGCGTCGTCGGCCGGCCCGCCAGCGCCTTCGTCCTGGTCCACCTGGCCGGCGCCGCCGCCGTACGGGAGCGGCTGCGCGAGCGCGGCTGGGCGGTCCGCCGCGGCGACACCTTCCCCGGGCTGGGCCCGGACTGGCTGCGGATCGCGGTGCGCGATCCGGCGACGACCGACGCCCTCACCGACGTGCTGGCGGAGATCCTGGAGGCATGATGTTGGAGTCCACCGTCGCGGCGATCCGGCCGCTCGACGAGGCCGCCATGGCGGCCGCCCGCGAACTCCAGGGCCGGCTGACCAAGCCCGCCGGCTCCCTCGGCGCCCTGGAGCCGCTCTCCGTACGCCTCGCCGGCCTCGCCGGGACCTGCCCGCCGCCGCTGCCCGAGCCGGCCGCGGTGGCGATCTTCGCGGGCGACCACGGCGTGCACGCCCAGGGCGTCACCCCGTGGCCGCAGGAGGTCACCGCCCAGATGATCGCCAACTTCCTGGCCGGCGGCGCGGTGGTCAACGCGTTCGCCCGGCAGGCCGGCGCCTCGGTCACCGTGGTGGACGTCGGCGTGGCCACCCCGCTCCCGGTCGAGCCGACCGCCGACCCGGCCGGCCCCCGCCTGATCGCGGCGAACGTGCGGCCCGGTACCCGGGACCTGACGGTGACCGCGGCGCTCACCCGGGACGAGGCCCGGGCGGCGGTGGAGACCGGCATCCGGGTCGCCGGGGAGCTGGTCGACGCCGGGGCCGGCATCCTGCTCACCGGGGACATGGGCATCGGCAACACCACGCCGGCCGCCGCGCTGATCGCCGCGTTCACCGGGGTCGACCCGGCGGCGGCGACCGGTCGGGGCACCGGCGTGGACGACGAGACGTACGCCCGCAAGGTCGGCGTGGTGCGGACCGCGCTCGACCGGCACGCGCCCGACCCGGCCGACCCGCTGGGCGTGCTGGCCGCGGTCGGCGGCCTGGAGCACGCCGCGCTGGCCGGGC
>NZ_MUYZ01000654.1:0-1072 GCF_003013775.1 Micromonospora sp. MH33 | reverse complement strand
CACGCCGAGCCGCCCGGCGGCGGACGCCGGCGCCCCGTCGAGCGGGGGCCCGGCGCCGACCACCGGCGCGCCCGCGCCGTCCGCGAGCACGGCCGGTCCGAAGCAGCCGTACACGGCGGGGCAGGTGTGCGGCAGCGGCTACCAGGTGATCGACTCGGCGACGCTGACCGCCGGCGGGGTACGCCAGGGCCGGGTCTACCTGCTGTACAGCATCGCCGCCGGCACCAACTGCGTGGTCACCCTCAAGGACGCCGACGTCGGGCGGGCCACCACGGTGACCACGTACCTGGAGGTGCAGGGCAAGGCGCGGCAGACCGCGAGCGGCAGCTACCAGTACTACGCCGGGCCGGTGCGGGCGAACGCCGCCGGGGTCTGCGTGAAGTGGGGCGGGTCGGCGGGCGGGGCCAGCTACGCCAGCCCGTTCGAGCACTGCGACTGAGCCGACCGGGCCGGCGGGCGGCGACCCGCCGGACGGCTTTAAGGTACGGGCATGTCCGTTGACGGGTGGAACACCCTCCTGGTGCTCGGCGGTATCCGCTCCGGCAAGTCGGAGTTCGCCGAATCGGTGGTCGCCGACGCGCCCACGGTCCGGTACGTGGCCACCGCTCCCGCCGGGGATCCGGAGGACACCGAGTGGGCGACCCGCCTCGCGGCGCACCGGGCCCGCCGGCCGGGGAGCTGGACCACCGAGGAGACCGCCGCGGACCCCGGCCGGCTGGCCGAGGTGATCGCGGCGGCCGGGCCGAACGAGACGCTGCTCGTGGACGACCTGGGCGGCTGGGTGACCGTGCTGCTCGACCCGGCCCACCAGCCGGCCGACGACACGGCCACCATCGCCGAGCTGGCCGCGGCGGTCCGGGCCAGCGCCGCCCGGCTGGTGCTGGTCAGCCCCGAGGTGGGCCTGTCCCTGGTGCCCACCACGCCGCTGGGCCGGGCGTTCACCGACGCGCTGGGCGTGACCAACCGGGCGGTCGCCGACGCCTGCGACGCCGTCGCGCTGGTGGTGGCCGGGCAGACCGCCTGGCTGAAGCCGGCCGCGCCGGCCCGGCCCGGCCCCGGCCAGGCGGACGTC
>NZ_MUYZ01000653.1:0-1083 GCF_003013775.1 Micromonospora sp. MH33 | reverse complement strand
GCCGCCGGCCGTGGTGGACCTGGTGCTCGACGGCATCGTCGGGATCGGCGGCACCGGCGGGCTCCGGGAGACCGCCGACCAACTCGCCGCGAGCCTGGCCGAGCGCAGCGGGCGAAACGGCACCCGGGCCACGGTGGTCGCGGTGGACGTGCCGAGCGGCGTCGCGGTGGACACCGGCCACGTGCCGCTCACCGCCTCCGGCCGGCCCTGCGCGGTCCGCGCCGACGTGACGGTCGCCTTCGGCGCGCTGAAGCCGGCCCTGGTGGTCGGCCCGGCCGCGCCGCTCGCCGGTCACGTCGAGCTGGTCGACATCGGGCTGGCGCCGTGGCTGCGCGGCACCCCGGCGTTGCGCGTCACCGAGTGGTCCGACGTGGTCGACTGGTGGCCCCGGCTCGGCCCGTCCTCGGAGAAGTACAGCCGGGGCGTGGTCGGCGTGGCGACCGGCTCGGCCACCTACCCGGGCGCGGCGGTGCTCTCGGTGAGCGGCGCGCTGGCCGGCCCCACCGGCATGGTCCGCTACGCGGGCGGCGCCCGCGCGGAGGTGCTGCACCAGCACCCGTCGGTGATCGCCACCGACCGGGTCGCCGACGCCGGCCGGGTGCAGGCGTGGATCTGCGGCTCGGGGCTGGGCACCGGCGAGGATTCCGCCGCCGCGCTGCGTGCGGTGCTCGCCGCGCCGGTGCCGGTGGTGCTCGACGCCGACGCGCTCACCCTGCTGGTCGACGGCAAGCTGGCGGACCGGCTGCGCGGGCGGGACGCCCCGATCGTGGTGACCCCGCACGACCGCGAGTACGCCCGGCTCTGCGGCGAGTCGCCGGGGGCGGACCGCGTCGGCGCGGCACTGCGGCTGGCCGCCTGGATGAACGCGGTGGTGCTGCTCAAGGGCGACCGCACGATCATCGGCACCCCGGACGGCCGGGCCTACGTCAATCCGACCGGCACGCCGGTGCTGGCCACCGGGGGCACCGGCGATGTGCTGGCCGGGCTGCTCGGCTCGCTGCTCGCCGCCGGGCTCGCGCCGGAGCGGGCGGCCGCCGCGGCGGCGTACCTGCACGGGCTGGCCGGTCGCGAGGCGGCGCGCGG
>NZ_MUYZ01000652.1:0-1094 GCF_003013775.1 Micromonospora sp. MH33 | reverse complement strand
CGGCGGCGGCCCGGACCGCCTCCGCGGTGGCCGCCACCCGGGCGGCCAGCGACCCGCACCAGCGCTGCACCGCCGCCTCCAGCTCGGCCAGCTCCACCCCGGCCCGCCATTCGTCGGCCGGCA
Organism: Micromonospora sp. MH33; assembly: GCF_003013775.1. Taxonomy (NCBI): domain Bacteria; kingdom Bacillati; phylum Actinomycetota; class Actinomycetes; order Micromonosporales; family Micromonosporaceae; genus Micromonospora; species Micromonospora sp. MH33. The sequence goes on along the minus strand of NZ_MUYZ01000652.1, from coordinate 971 downwards.
CCACCAGCCCCGGCTCGGCGGCCGGCCCGCGGGCCAGCCGGTACGCGTCGTCGACCAGCTCCCGGGCCACCCCACGCAACACCTCGGGCTCGACGCTGAACGGTTCCTCGCCCATGGCGACCTCCCTGCACCCCGACGGACATCCGGGACGCTAGGGCGCGACGTACCGTCCGCACCGGCCCTGTGGACAACCGGCGGTGCGGCGGATCCCGGGTTTTCCACAGGCGTTCTCCACCGCCGATCCGCCGCCCCGACCGCCGGTAGGGTGAGGTCCGTGATCGTGGCTGTCGGCATCGACGTGGTGCTGGTGGACCGGTTCGCCCGGTCCCTGGCGCGCACACCGCTGCTCGCCGACCGCCTCTTCACCGAGGCCGAGCGCTACACCCGCGCCGGCAACCCGCGCTCGCCCGAGTCGATGGCCGCCCGGTTCGCGGCCAAGGAGGCGGTGGCCAAGGCGCTCGGCGCGCCGGCCGGGCTGAACTGGCACGACTGCGAGGTCGTGCCCGACCCGGAGGGCCGCCCGTGGCTGACCGTCTCCGGCACGGTGGCCGCCGCGGCGGCCGAGCGCGGGATCAACCGCTGGCACCTCTCGTTGTCGCACGACGGCGGGATCGCGTCGGCCATGGTGGTCGCGGAACGGTGAGCCGACCCGGCGGGTCGGTCGGCCGGTCCGGGACGAACGGGACGAACGGACGGGACGGAGTGGCATGAGACCGGTGTGGCGGGTCGCGGACGTACGTGCGGCGGAGGCGGGCCTTATGGCCACCCTGCCGCCCGGGGCGCTGATGCAGCGGGCCGCCGCCGGGCTGGCCCGCCGCTGCGCGCTGCTGCTCGGCGAGCGGGGCGGCGTCTACGGCGCCCGGGTGCTGCTGCTCATCGGCTCCGGCGACAACGGCGGCGACACGCTCTACGCGGGCGCGCACCTGGCCCGCCGGGGCGCGGCGGTCGACGCCCTGCTGCTCACCCCGGGC
>NZ_MUYZ01000651.1:0-1098 GCF_003013775.1 Micromonospora sp. MH33 | reverse complement strand
CGGGTCGTCCTCACCCCGGCGCAGCGTGCCCAGGGTGTGCCCGGCCGTGCCGGTGTCATCCAGGATCGCCGCGACCGGCAGGGTCAGCACCGGATGCGCGGACACCTCGACGAACGTGGTGTGCCCGGCGGCGACCGCGACCCGCACGGCAGCGTCGAACCGCACCGGCCGGCGCAGATTCTCGTACCAGTAGCCGGCGTCCATCGACGTCGGGTCAGCCCACTCCCCGGTCAGCGAGGACACCAACCGGGTGTGCCCCTGCTCGGGCCGCACGTCAGCCAGGTCGGCGAGCATCCGCTCCCGGATCTGCTCCACCGCCGGGGAGTGCGAGGCGTAGTTGAACGGAATCGGCCGGGCCCGCAGCCCCTCGGCCCGCCACGCCTCGACCAGTTCCCCCACCGCCTGCGGCGGACCGGAGACCACCACGTTCGCCGGCCCGTTCACCACCGCCACGACCACCTCGGGGAAGTCCGCGAGGCGGGCGGTCACCTCGTCGACCGGCAGATCCACCGCCGCCATCGCCCCGGTCCCCGCCAGGGTGGCCAGGGCGCGGGCCCGCAGGATCACCGCCTTCGCCGCGTCCTCCAACGACAGCACACCCGCCACGCACGCCGCCGCCATCTCCCCCTGCGAATGACCGATCACCACCTGCGGGACCACCCCGGCGTGCCGCCACACCTCCGCCAGACACACACCGACGGCGAACAGAACCGGCTGCAACACCTCCACCCGCTCCAGCCACGACCCGTCGTCCCCGGTCAAGACGGAGGCGAGGTCCACGTCCAGGTACGGGGCGAACGCCCGCTGACACTCCGCCAGTCGCGCGTCGAACACCGCACACCGCCCGACCAGACCAGCCGCCATCCCCACCGACTGCCCACCCTGCCCGGGGAACACGAACACCGGACCCGACCCATGACCGACCGCCGTCCCCACGACCACATTCCCGGCCGGCGCGCCCGACGCCAGCGAATCCAGGCCCGCCAGCAGCTCCGCCGTGTCGGCCCCGAACACCGCCGCCCGGTGGTCGAACGTCGACCGCGTCGTGGCCAGCGACCAGGCCACCGTCGCCGGATCCAGCCCCTCGTGCTCGCGGAC
>NZ_MUYZ01000650.1:0-1115 GCF_003013775.1 Micromonospora sp. MH33 | reverse complement strand
GGCGGGCCACGCAGCCGGCCAGGGCCGCCAGCGCCAGGTCGGTGTCGAGCCGGGTGACGCCGGCGCGGCGGCGGCGTTCCTCGACGGCGGGGTCGGCGGCGGCCATCCCCCCGGCCGTCCAGGGCCCCCAGGCGACGGAGGTGGCCGGCAGTCCCTGCCGGTGCCGCTGCTCGGCGAGCGCGTCCAGGTAGGCGTTGGCGGCGGCGTAGCTGCCCTGCCCGGCGGCGCCGAGCTGGCCGGCCAGCGCGGAGAAGAGCACGAACGCGCGCAGCTCCCGGTCGGCGGTCAGCTCGTGCAGGTGCAGCGCGCCGAGCGCCTTGGGGCGCAGCACGGCGGCGATCCGGTCGGTGGTGAGGCCGTCGAGCACCCCGTCCTCCAGGACGCCGGCGGCGTGCACCACGGCGGTCAGGGGCAGCTCGGCGGGCACCTCGTCGAGGAGCTTCGCCAGGGCGGCGCGGTCGGCCACGTCGCAGGCGGCCACGGTCACCCGGGCGCCCAGCCCGGTGAGCTCCCGCACCAGCTCGGCGGCGCCGGGCGCGCCCGGTCCGCGGCGGCTGACCAGCAGCAGGTGTTCGGCGCCGCGGCCGGCGAGCCAGCGGGCCACCTGCCCGCCGAGGGCGCCGGTGCCGCCGGTGACGAGGGTGGTGCCGGGGTGGGTGGGGTCGTCGGTGTCGGCGCCGCCCGGGGCCGGGACGAGGCGGCGGACCAGAAGCGTGGCCCCGTCGACCGCAAGCTGGTCCTCGCCGTCCAGCCCGGACAGTGCGGCGCAGAGCAGGTCCCAGCCGCGGTCGTCGAGGGTGGCCGGCAGGTCGACGAGGCCGCCCCAGCGCTCGGGGTGTTCCAGCGCCACGACCCGGCCCAGTCCCCAGAGCAGGGCCTGCTCCGGCCGGCCGGCGCCGCCGCCCCGGGTGGTGCCGGCGGCGCCCCGGGTGACGCACCAGAGCGGCGCGGCCACGTCGAGGTCGCCGAGGGCCTGCACCAGCGCGAGGGAGCGGCCGAGGAACGGCGGCACCGGTTCGGTGGTGTCGACCGGGGCGTCGGCGAGGGCGAGCAGGGAGAGCACGCCGTGCACCGGGTCGCCGCCGGTGGCGGCGGCCAGGTGGGCGGCGACGGCG
>NZ_MUYZ01000065.1:0-27720 GCF_003013775.1 Micromonospora sp. MH33 | reverse complement strand
GGCCGGCTGGGCGGACGCCGTCGAGGCCGGTCGGACGGTGCTCGCCGCCGCCGGCATCCCGGCCGGCCGGGTCACCGTCCGGGCCGCCGAGCGCGCCCCCTGGCACCCCGGCCGCTGCGCCGAGCTGCTGGTGGACGACACGGTGGTCGGGTACGCCGGTGAGCTGCATCCGACTGTGGTGGCGACGCTCGAGCTGCCCCGACGGACCAGCGCCATGGAGCTCAACCTGGACGCGCTGCCCGCCGCGCCGGTGGTGGCCGGCCCGGCCGTCTCCACCTTCCCGCCCGCCCTCATCGACGTGGCGCTGGTGGTGGACGAGTCGGTCCCGGCCGCCGAGGTGGAGCGGGCCCTCGTCGAGGGGGCCGGCCCGCTGCTGGAGGACGTCCGGCTCTTCGACGTGTACGCGTCCGAGCAGCTCGGCGCGGGCCGCCGGTCGCTGGCGTACAAGCTGACGTTCCGGGCCCCGGACCGCACCCTCGCGGGCGAGGAGGCGGTGGCCGCCCGGGACGCGGCGGTGGCCGAGGCGGCCCGCCGCTTCGGCGCCACCCTGCGCGGCGCCTGACGACGACCGGACAGGCCCCGCCCACCACGGGAGGGGCCCGTCCGCGTGTTCAGCCGGTGAAGGGCAGCGTGATCCGGGAGGAGTCGCCGACGCCCAGCGTGGTCGGGGTGTCGCCGATGGCGTTCCACACCTCGACGCGCACCGTGCCGCCGGCCAGGTCGCCGAGGGCGCCGGTGGCCGAGCGCAGCCCCTGGGTCTGCCGGTAGTGCTCCCAGCCGGGCACCGGGTCGGTGGCGAAGTAGGCGTACGTCTCCACCCGGTCCCAGCCGCCGTCGCCGGTCCGGTCGTACGAGATCCGCACCTGGACCCCGTCGCCCACCGCGGTGCCGGCGTCAACGGACAGGTCGAAGGCGGTGCCCCCGCCGGTCCACCGGCCGGTGATGCCCCGGGCCGTGAAGACCTGCGGGTTGGTGGGCGTGCCGTCGTGGTTGCCCCCGGCGGCGGCCAGGGTCACCGTGCCGGACGTGCCGGTGGCGGGGTCGAGCGCGCCGCCGGCCCGCAGGTAGCGGGTCGCGCTGAACGGGCCCGGAGTCGCCGTGGTGGACGGGCTGGGCGAGGGGCTGGGGCCGCCGCCGGGGCCGAACGGGCTGAGCGTGATCCCGGCGGCCCGCGGGTCGCCGTCGTGCACCAGCGACTCCTGGTTCAGCACGTCGTCGAAGGCGAACCCGTACGCCTTGCCGTCGGCCATGTTGGCGTGCACGATCCGGGAGTAGTGGTTGGTCAGCGCGCCCCGGTAGAAGTCGGCCGGCCCGCCGGAGGGCTGCAGGTCGAGGGTGCCCAGCGTGGAGCGGTGCAGCGCGGCGCAGAGGGTCCGGGCGATCGGGCCGACCACCTGGTCGTTCGGGGCGGCCAGCGCGCCGTCGCAGCCCCACACGTCGGCGCTGGACGGCCGGCGGAAGGCGGCCACCTGCCGGCCGGCGCCGTCCGTGAAGGTCAGCACGTCGCCGCTGGTCCGCCCGTAGTAGCGCACGCCCGGCTGGTCGGTGAAGGGCGCCACGGTCAGCGTCCTGGTCGCGTACGCCTGCCAGGCCGAGGCGATGTACGGGTCGAGGTAGGTGCGGCTGAACAGCCCGGCGTCGGCGGCCTTGCCGGGGGCGAGGACCCGCAGCACGGTGCCGTCGGCGCGGGTCTGCACGGCGCCGCTCCAGCCCGACTGGGCGACGTCCGGGGCGGGGGTGGGCGGCAGGCCGCCGGCCGGCCAGGGGGTGAAGGCGCCGCCAGCGGTGACGTAGCCGAGCCGGCCGGTGGTCAGGTCGGTGCCGAGCACGTACAGCCAGATGGCCTCGGTGCGGCCGGTGGCGTTGGTGACCGTCAGCGGGAGCAGGTCGGGGCCGGTGGCGCGGGCGAGCGAGGCGGCGGCCACCGAGCCGGTGGTGGCCAGGGCGAGCGCGAGCAGGACGCGCAGCAGTCTCCTGGGGGTGGACACGGGAGCTCCTTGCACCCGCCGCGGCCTGCGGCGGGCGCGGGGTGGTGGGCGTGGCGGAGTGCGCGGACGCGGGCGGGACGACCCGAGAGAGCGCTCTCTCAGCATCCGCTTCATATGGGCAGCTGTCAATTCGTCTCTCGCCCCTCGTGTCCGGGCTGTCGCGTAGCGTCAAGGATCGTCCGAAAGGCCAGCGGCGACGGCATCTTCGGCTACCCACGGGTCACTTGCGAGCGGTTAGCCTGCTTGGATTCCGGCCACCGCCGGGATCACCCGCCACCCCACGGGAGTCCAGCCATGTCCCAGGATCCGGCTCCGCCGCCCATCTCCGTCGACGTGTGCATCGTCGGCGGCTGCGGTCGGGTGGGTCTGCCGCTGGGCATCGCGTTCGCCTCCCGCGGTCTGTCCGTCGTGCTCTACGACATCAACGCCGACGCGGTGGCCACGGTGAACGCCGGCATCCTTCCCTTCGCCGAGCCGGGCGCCGCCGAGGCGCTCGCCGAGGCGGTGACCGCCGGCCGGCTGCGTGCCAGCACCGACCCGGTCAGCGTGGGCGCCTCCGAGCACCTGGTCGTGGTCGTCGGAACCCCGGTCGACGAGCACCTCAACCCGGACCTGGGTGCGGTGCCCCGGGCGCTCGAGCGCTGCGCCGAGCACCTGCGCGACGGGCAGCTCGTGGTGCTGCGCAGCACCGTCTACCCGGGGGTGACGGCGCTGACGGAGAAGCTCCTGATCGGCAAGGGCATCCGGGCCGACGTGGCGTTCTGCCCGGAGCGGATCGCCGAGGGCCGGGCGATGACGGAGCTGTTCACGCTCCCGCAGATCGTCGCCGCCCGTACGCCGCATGCCCTCGCTCGGGCGGAGAAGCTCTTCCGGCACCTCACCGAGGAGATCGTGCCGCTCGAGCCGGAGGAGGCCGAGCTCGCGAAGTTGTTCACCAACACCTGGCGGTACATCAAGTTCGCCACCGCGAACCAGTTCTGGATGATGGCCAACGACTTCGGGCTCGACTTCGCCCGGATCCGGCACGCGGTCGCGCACGACTACCCGCGCGCCGCCGATCTGCCGATGCCCGGTTTCGCCGCCGGCCCCTGCCTGTTCAAGGACACCATGCAGCTGGCCGCGTTCAACCGGAACAACTTCGTGCTCGGCCACTCCGCGATGCTGATCAACGAGGGGCTGCCCCTCTACCTGGTGTCCCGACTGGAGGACCGGTTCGATCTGGCGGACCTGACCGTTGGCATCCTCGGGATGGCCTTCAAGGGCGGCAGCGACGATCCGCGGGAGAGCCTGGCGTACAAGCTGCGCAAGATTCTGGCGTTGAAGACCCGGGAGACGCTCTGCACCGACCCGTACGTCGCCGATGACCGCCTCGTCGACCTGGACGAGGTGCTGCGTCGTGCGGACCTGCTGGTGATCGCCGCTCCGCACGAGCAGTACGCCCGGCTGGAGACCGACCTGCCGGTCATCGACATGTGGGGCCTGACCGGGGCCGGGGTGCGGGTATGACACCGCGGGTATCGGTGATCGTGCCGGTCTACAACGAGGGCGAGGCGATCCTGCGCTGCCTGGAGCGGATGCTGCGCGAGATGCTGCTGCCGGCCGAGGTGCTGATCGTGCACGACATGCCGGAGGACACCACCGTCCCGTACGTGGAACAGGTCGCCCGCACCGACCCGAGGGTGCGGGCGGTGCTCAACACCTACGGCCGGGGCCCGGCGAACGCCATCCGGTTCGGCATCGACGTGGCCCTCGCCCCGGTCGTGGTGGTGACGATGGCCGACGGCTGTGACGACCCGCGCCAGATCGACGAGCTGGCCCGGCTGGTGGACCGGGGCGTGGTGGTCGCGGCCGCGTCCCGCTACATGCCGGGCGGGCAGCAGGTGGGCGGGCCGCGGCTGAAGCGGATGATGTCCCGCTGGGCGGGGCGCAGCCTCTACACGTTCGCCCGGGTCGGCACCCGGGACGCCACCAACAGCTTCAAGGCGTACGACACCGCATTCGTCCGCGAGGTGGGCATCGAGTCGCGGACCGGCTTCGAGATCGGGCTCGAGTTGACCGCCAAGGCCAACCGGCTGCGTCTGCCGGTCGCCGAGATACCCACGATCTGGTTGGATCGGCCACTCGGGGAGTCCCACTTCGATCTGGGTCGGTTCCTCCCCGGTTACCTGCGCTGGTACTTCTTCGCCTACGGTCGACGGCTGAGCCGTGAGACGCTGGCGGCCCGGGCGGCCGGCTCGCGGTCGGTTGCGCCGCCACCGCGCGCACCGCATGACAGCACCGAGTACGAGAAGACCGCATAGGAGCGCACGTGGCGAAAGTCCTGGTAACTGGGTCGGCCGGCTTCATCGGGGGCTACCTGGTGCAGGAGTTGCTGGGCCGGGGCCACGAGGTCGTCGGGATCGACAACTTCTCCAAGTACGGCCCGGTCACGCACAGCTACGACGACCACCCGCGGTTCCGGTTCGTCGAGGGCGACGCGCGGGACGTGGACCTGCTGAGCATGCTGCTGGACGGCTGTGACCACCTGGTCGCGGGCGCGGCGATGATCGGTGGCATCTCCTACTTCCACGCGTACGCCTACGACCTGCTCGCCACCAACGAGCGGATCATGGCGGCCACCTGCGACGCGGCCATCCGCGCCCATCGGGACGGCCGGCTGGCGAAGGTCACCTACCTCTCCTCCTCGATGGTCTTCGAGTCCACCGAGCACTGGCCGAGCAGGGAGGGCGACGAGCGGCGCATCCCACCGCCGCTGTCGTCGTACGGGTTCCAGAAGCTGGCCGTGGAGTACTACGCCCGGGCCGCCTGGGAGCAGTACCGGCTGCCGTACACGATCGTGCGGCCGTTCAACTGCGTCGGTGTGGGGGAGGGGCGCGCGCTCGGCCAGGTCGAGGTGCTGTCCGGCAACGTCAAGCTGGCCATGTCGCACGTGGTGCCCGACCTGGTGCAGAAGATCGTCAAGGGGCAGGACCCGCTGCACATCCTCGGCGAGGGCGGCCAGGTGCGGCACTACACCTACGGCGGGGACCTGGCCCGGGGCATCGCCAGCGCGATCGAGCACCCGGCGGCCCACAACGAGGACTTCAACCTCTCCACTGCCGAGTCGACCAGCGTGCTGGAACTGGCCGAGCTGATCTGGCGCAAGATCAAGGGCCCGGACGTGCCATTCCGGCACGTTTCCGACGAGCCCTTCCAGTACGACGTGCAGAAGCGGGTGCCGGACGTGACGAAGGCCCGCGAGGTGCTCGGCTTCACCGCCACCACCTCGCTGGACGCGATGCTTGACGAGGTCATCCCGTGGGTGACCCGGGCGGTCGAGGAGGGCCGCCTCTGACGTCCGCCGTCCGTCCCCTACGGCCCGTGTCGCTCCCCGCGACGCGGGCCGTCGGCGTTTCCGCCTCGGTGATCGTCGTCACGCCATCATTTCCATGCAATGGGATGCATGAACTTGCACTGCCGCGCCCCGCCGACTAGCCTTCTCTGCATAGTCATACGGAGGTGAGTATGGGCATCCGAGTCGCGGTCGCCGGCGCGAGCGGGTACGCCGGCGGCGAGCTGCTCCGGTTGCTCGCCGGGCACCCCGAGTTCGAGCTGGTCGCCGCCACCGCCCACGCCTCGGCCGGCCGGCCCGTCGTCGCCGTACACCCGCAGCTCGCCGGGCTGGACCTGGTCCTCGGGGCGACCGACCCGACCACCCTGGCCGAGGCGGACCTGGTCTTCCTGGCCCTGCCGCACGGCCAGTCGGCGGCCCTCGCCGCGGCCCTGCCCGGCCCGGTCAAGGTGGTCGACCTCGGCGCGGACCACCGGCTGCGCGACGCCGACGCCTGGGCCCGCTACTACGGCGGCGACCACGCCGGGGCCTGGACCTACGGGCTGCCCGAGCTGCCCGGCCAGCGCGCCGCCATCGCCGCGGCCGACCGGGTCGCGAGCACCGGTTGCTACGCGGTCGCCACCACCCTGGCGCTCGCCCCGCTGATCGCCGCCGGCGCCGTCTTCCCCACCGACGTGGTGGTGGTCGCGGCCTCCGGCACCTCCGGCGCGGGCCGGGCCGCCAAGCCCCACCTGCTCGGCAGCGAGGTGATGGGCGACCTGTCGCCCTACAAGGTCGGCGCCCACCAGCACGTGCCGGAGATCAAGCAGGCCACCGGCGCGACCAGCCTCTCCTTCACCCCGGTCCTGGCGCCCATGCCGCGGGGCATCCTGGCCACCGTCACGGCCGTCCCCACCGGCGACGCCGACCCGCGCGAGGTGCTGGCGGCGGCGTACGCCGACGCGCCCTTCGTGCACCTGCTGCCCGAGGGGGCGTGGCCGCACACCGCCGCCACCGCGGGCGGCAACTCCTGCCACCTCCAGGCCACGGTCGACGTCGACTCCGGCCGGGTGATCGTGGTCAGCGCCATCGACAACCTGGGCAAGGGTGCGGCCGGCCAGGCCGTGCAGAACGCCAACCTGATGTTCGGTCTCCCCGAGACCACCGGACTCTCCGTGTTTGGAGCAGCCCCATGACAGTCACCACCCCCCGGGGCTTCCGCGCCGCCGGCGTGGCCGCCGGCCTCAAGGCCAGCGGCGCCGGCGACGTCGCCCTCGTCGTCAACGACGGCCCCGACGCCGGCGTCGCCGGCGTCTTCACCGCCAACCGGGTCAAGGCCGCCCCCGTGCTCTGGACCCAGCAGGTCGTCCGGGGCGGCGTGGTCCGCGCCGTGGTGCTCAACTCCGGCGGCGCCAACGCCTGCACCGGCCCGGCCGGCTTCCAGGACACCCACGCCACCGCCGAGCACACCGCCGCCGCGCTCACCGCCAGCAGCCCCCGGCTCATGGTCGGCGCCGGCGAGGTGGCGGTCTGCTCCACCGGCCTGATCGGCGAGCGCCTGCCCATGGACAAGCTGCTTCCGGGCGTCCGCGGGGCGGTGCGCGGCCTGTCCCGCGTCGGCGGCCATCCGGCCGCCGAGGCGATCATGACCACCGACACCCGGCCCAAGACCACCGTGGCCCGGGGGAGCGGCTGGACCGTCGGCGGCATGGCCAAGGGCGCCGGGATGCTCGCCCCGGCCATGGCCACCATGCTCTGCGTGCTCACCACCGACGCGGTGGCCGGGCCGGAGACCCTGGACGCCGCGCTGCGCGCCGCCACCCGGGTCACCTTCGACCGGGTCGACTCCGACGGCTGCATGTCCACCAACGACACCGTGCTGCTGCTGGCCAGCGGCGCCTCCGGCATCGAGCCCAGCGCCGCGGAGCTGACCGCCGCGGTCACCGCCGCCTGCCACGACCTGGCCCAGCAGCTGATCGCCGACGCCGAGGGCGCCACCAAGCAGATCGCCATCGACGTGGTCGGCGCGGCCGACGAGGACGACGCGGTCGAGGTGGGCCGCTCGGTGGCCCGCAACAACCTGGTCAAGACCGCGCTGTTCGGCAACGACCCGAACTGGGGGCGGATCCTCGCCGCCGTCGGCACCACCACCGCCGCCTTCGAGCCGGACGGCGTGGACGTCGCGGTCAACGGGATCTGGGTGTGCCGGGGCGGCGCCGCCGCCGAGGACCGGGCCAAGGTGGACCTCGGTGGCCGGGACGTCACCATCCGGATCGACCTGCACGCCGGCGAGGCGGCGGCGACGATCTGGACCAACGACCTGTCGCACGCGTACGTGCACGAGAACTCGGCGTATTCATCGTGAGCGCGAGGAACGCGGCGCGGCGGAGTCCCGCAGTCGCGAACGGAAGGCTGGCGCAGTGAGCCTCACCGCCGACCTCACCCGGGCCCAGGCCAAGGCCGAGACGCTGATCGAGGCCCTGCCCTGGCTGGCCCGCCTCTCCGGCGCCACCGTCGTGGTCAAGTACGGCGGCAACGCCATGGTCGAACCCGAACTGCAGCGGGCGTTCGCCGCGGACATGGTCTTCCTCCGGTACGCCGGCCTCAAGCCGGTCGTCGTGCACGGCGGCGGTCCGCAGATCTCCGCCATGCTCGGCCGCCTCGGCATCGCCAGCGAGTTCAAGGGCGGCCTGCGGGTCACCACCCCCGAGGCCATGGACGTGGTCCGGATGGTCCTCGTGGGGCAGGTCGGCCGCGAGCTGGTCGGGCTGATCAACGCGCACGGCCCGTTCGCCGTCGGCCTCTCCGGCGAGGACGCCGGCCTGTTCACCGCGGTGCGCCGCCCCGCGTACGTGGACGGGGAGCCGGTCGACGTCGGGCAGGTCGGCGACGTGGAGTCGGTGGACGTCTCCGCGGTGGCCGACCTCATCGCGGCCGGCCGGATCCCGGTCATCTCCACGGTCGCGCCGGACGCCGACGGGGTCCTGCACAACCTCAACGCCGACACGGCCGCCGCCGCGCTCGCCGTCGCCCTGGACGCCCGCAAGCTGGTCGTCCTCACCGACGTGCCCGGCCTCTACGCCGACTGGCCCGACACGGCCAGCCTGGTCAGCGAGATCACCACCGACGACCTGGCGAAGCTGCTGCCGTCCCTGGGATCCGGGATGGTCCCGAAGATGGAGGCCTGCCTGCGGGCGGTGCGCGGGGGAGTGCCCGCGGCGCACGTCGTCGACGGCCGGGTCGCCCACTCGACGCTCCTCGAAGTGTTCACCTCGGAAGGATTCGGCACGATGGTGGTGGCGGAATGAGCACGCTGGTGCAGCGCTGGGGCGCGTCCATGATGGACAACTACGGCACCCCGCCGCTGGCGCTCGTCTCCGGCTCCGGCGCCGTCGTGGTCGACGAGGCCGGCCGGGAGTACGTCGACCTGCTCGGCGGCATCGCGGTCAACGCCCTCGGCCACGCCCACCCGGCCGTGGTGGCCGCCGTGTCCCGGCAGGTCGCCACCCTCGGGCACGTGTCGAACCTGTTCGTCGCCGAACCGCCGGTGGCCCTGGCCGAGCTGCTGCTGGCCCTGGCCGGCCGGCCGGGCCGGGTCTTCCTGGCCAACTCCGGCGCGGAGGCCAACGAGGCCGCGTTCAAGCTGTCCCGGCTCACCGGGCGCACCCACGTGGTGGCCACCCACGGCGGTTTCCACGGCCGGACCATGGGCGCCCTGGCGCTGACCGGCCAGCCGGCCAAGGCCGACCCGTTCCGCCCGCTGCCCGGCGAGGTCACCCACGTCCGGTACGGCGACGCCGCCGCCCTGGCCGAGGCGGTCACCGACGCCACCGCCATGGTCATTATCGAGCCGATCCAGGGGGAGAACGGCGTCGTCGTCCCGCCGCCCGGCTACCTGGCCGAGGCCCGCCGGATCACCGCCGCGCACGGCGCGCTGCTGGTGCTCGACGAGGTGCAGACCGGCGTGGGCCGCACCGGGCACTGGTTCGCCCACCAGGCCGAGGGCGTCGAGCCGGACGTCGTCACCCTGGCCAAGGGGCTCGGCGGCGGGCTGCCGCTCGGCGCCTGCCTGGCCTTCGGGCGGGCCGCCGAGCTGCTCACGCCCGGCTCACACGGCACCACGTTCGGGGGAAACCCGGTCAGTTGCGCCGCCGCGCTTGCCGTGGTCGCCACCATTGCCAACGAGGGGCTGCTCGACCACGTCAAGCGGATCGGGGAGCGGCTGCGGCGCGGCATCGAGGGGCTCGGCCACCCGCTCGTCGCCGAGGTCCGCGGCGCCGGCCTGCTGCTCGGCATCGTGCTCGACGCGCCGGTCTCCCGCGCGGTGACCGGCGCGCTGCGGGAGGCCGGGTTCCTGGTCAACCCGGTGCAGCCGGGCGTGGTCCGGCTCGCCCCGCCGCTGATCCTCACCGCCGAGCAGGTCGACGCCTTCCTCGCCGCGCTGCCCGCCGCCCTCGACGCCGCCGCGCCCGCCCCCATCACCGCCACGGAGGTCCCCGCATGATCCGCCACTTCCTGCGGGACGACGACCTCTCGCCCGCCGAACAGGCCACCGTGCTCGACCTGGCCGCCCGGATGAAGGCCGACCGGTTCGCGTTCCAGCCCCTCGCCGGGCCGAGGTCGGTGGCGGTGCTCTTCGACAAGCAGAGCCTGCGCACCCGGATCTCCTTCGACGCCGGCATCGCCGAACTGGGCGGGCACCCGCTCGTGGTGGACACCCAGGTCACCCACTTCGGCCGGGGCGAGACCCTCGCCGACGCCGGCCGGGTGCTGTCCCGCTACGTCGCCGCGATCGTGCTGCGCACCCACGGCGACGACCGGATCGCCGAGGTCGCCACGCACGCCACCGTGCCGGTGATCAACGCGCTCACCGACACCTACCACCCCTGCCAGCTCCTCGCCGACCTGCTCACCGTCCGGGAGCGCTGCGGCGCCACCGCCGGGCGCACCCTGGCGTACCTCGGGGACGCCGCGAACAACATGGCGCACTCCTACCTGCTGGCCGGGGCTACAGCCGGGATGCATGTGCGGATCGCCGGCCCGGCCGGATTCCAGCCGGAGCCCGAGATCGTCGCCCGGGCCGAGAAGATCGCCGCCGGCACCGGCGGCTCGGTCCGGGTGCTCACCGACCCGGTCGAGGCGGTCCGCGCCGCCGACGTGGTCGCCACCGACACCTGGACCTCGATGGGCCAGGAGTCCGACGGCCAGGACCGGACCACCCCGTTCCTGCCGTACCAGGTCAACGACGCGCTGCTCGGCCACGCCGCGGCCGACGTGATCGTGCTGCACTGCCTGCCCGCCCACCGGGGCGAGGAGATCACCGACGAGGTGCTCGACGGGCCGCACAGCGCCGTCTTCGACCAGGCGGAGAATCGCCTGCACGCCCAGAAGGCGTTGCTCACGTTTCTCCTGGAGGCATCCGGGAGCGCGAGGAGTGAGCTTGCGAGCCCCGCAGTCGCGACCAAGGAGGCCCGGTGACCGCCCCGCTGACCCGCACCGCGCGGCACGCCCGCATCGTCGAGCTGATCCGCGACAAGGCCATCCACTCGCAGACCGAGCTGGCCGACCTGCTCGCCGGTGACGGCATCCAGGTCACCCAGGCCACCCTCTCCCGGGACCTCAAGGAACTCGGGGCGGTCACCGCGCGGGGCGGCGACGGGCGGGGCGTCTACCTGATCCCGGAGGACGGCCACCGGCCGCTGCGGGAGGCCGAGGCCGCACCGGCCCGCCTCGTCCGGCTGCTGCACGAGCTGCTCAACGGGGTCGACTCCAGCGGCAACATCGCCGTGCTGCGTACCCCGCCGGGCGCAGCCCACTATCTGGCCAGCGCGTTGGACCGAGCGGGCCTGTCCGAGATCGTCGGCACCATCGCCGGCGACGACACCATCCTCGTCGTGGCCCGCGAGGCCGTCGGCGGCGCCGCGCTGGGCGACAAGCTCGCCGGGTGGGCCCGCCGGGAAGAGAACGTTGAAGGGAGCACCACACCATGACCGAGCGGGTCGTCCTGGCGTACTCCGGGGGTCTCGACACCTCCGTCGCCATTCCCTACCTGGCCGAGCAGACCGGCGCCGAGGTGATCGCGGTCGCGGTCGACGTCGGCCAGGGCGGCGAGGACCTGAACGCCATCCGGCAGCGCGCGCTGGACTGCGGCGCCGTCGAGTCCGAGGTGGTCGACGCGCGTGACGAGTTCGCCGCCGAGTACTGCCTGCCGGCCATCCGGGCCAACGCCCTCTACATGGACCGCTACCCGCTGGTCTCCGCGCTGTCCCGGCCGCTGATCGTCAAGCACCTGGTGGCCGCGGCGAAGAAGCACGGCGGCACCATCGTGTCGCACGGCTGCACCGGCAAGGGCAACGACCAGGTCCGCTTCGAGGTCGGCCTGTCCGCGCTCGCCCCCGACCTGAAGATCATCGCGCCGGCCCGGGACTTCGCCTGGACCCGGGACAAGGCCATCGCCTTCGCCGAGGAGAAGGGCCTGCCGATCGACGTGTCGGCGAAGTCGCCGTACTCCATCGACCAGAACCTGTGGGGACGCGCGGTGGAGACCGGCTTCCTGGAGGACATCTGGAACGGACCGATCGAGGACCTCTACTCCTACACGGCCGACCCGGCCGAGCCGCGCGACGCCGACGAGGTGGTGATCACCTTCGACGCCGGCGTGCCGGTCGCCGTCGACGGCGAGACCGTCACCCCGTACCAGGCGATCCTGGAGCTGAACCGGCGCGCCGGCGCCCAGGGCGTCGGCCGGCTCGACATGGTCGAGGACCGGCTGGTCGGCATCAAGAGCCGCGAGGTGTACGAGGCTCCCGGCGCGATCGCGCTGATCGCCGCCCACCAGGAGCTGGAGGCGGTCACCGTCGAGCGGGACCTGGCCCGGTTCAAGCGCGGCGTCGACCAGCGCTGGGGCGAGCTGGTCTACGACGGCCTCTGGTTCTCGCCGCTGAAGAAGGCGCTCGACGCGTTCATCGACGACGCCCAGCAGCACGTCTCCGGCGAGGTGCGGCTCACCCTGCACGGCGGCCGGGCCACCGTCACGGGCCGGCGCTCCGAGGCCAGCCTCTACGACTTCGGCATGGCCACCTACGACACCGGGGACACCTTCGACCAGTCCCTCGCCAAGGGCTTCGTGCAGCTCTGGGGCCTGCCCAGCAAGATGGCCGCCGCGCGGGACGCCCGGCTGGGCGGCTCCTGATCGTGAGTGCGAACGCGAGGAGTGAAGGAGCGAAGCGAGTGAGCCCCGCAGTCGGGAGCGAAAGGTGAGCGCTGCCACAATGGGTGGGGTGGACGACAAGAGCCTGACCGAGAACAGCGCCCCCGCCAACCGGACGAGCCTCTGGGGAGGCCGGTTCGCCGGCGGACCCGCCGAGGCGCTCGCGCGGCTGTCGGTGAGCGTCCAGTTCGACTGGCGCCTCGCCCCGTACGACATCGCCGGCTCCCGGGCGCACGCCCGGGTCCTGGCCGGCGCCGGCCTGCTCGACCCGGAGGAACTGGGCAAGATCCTGGCCGCGCTGGACGACCTGGAGGCCGCCTGCGCCTCCGGGGCGTTCCGCCCCACGGTCGACGACGAGGACGTGCACACGGCCCTGGAGCGCGGCCTGCTGGAGCGGCTCGGCAGCCTCGGCGGCAAGCTGCGCGCCGGCCGTTCCCGGAACGACCAGGTCGCCACCGACCTGCGGCTCTACCTGCGCGACCACGCCCGCGGCGTGGCCGCCCGGCTGGTCGAGCTGGCCGAGGCCCTGGTCGAGCAGGCGGAGCGGCACGTGGACACCGCCGCGCCGGGCATGACCCACCTCCAGCACGCCCAGCCGGTCACCTTCGGGCACTGGCTGCTCGCCCACGTGCAGCCGCTGCTGCGGGACCTGGAGCGGCTGCGCGACTGGGACCACCGGTGTGCGGTCAGCCCGCTCGGCGCGGGTGCGCTCGCCGGGTCCGGCCTGCCGCTGGACCCGGTGGCGGTCGCCAAGGAGCTGGGCTTCCGCACGTCCTTCGCGAACTCGATGGACGCGGTGGCCGACCGGGACTTCGTCGCCGAGTTCCTCTTCGTCACCGCGATGATCGGCGTGCACCTGTCCCGCCTCGGCGAGGAGGTGGTGCTCTGGACGTCGCACGAGTTCGGCTGGGTCGAGCTGGACGACGCGTTCGCCACCGGGTCGTCGATCATGCCGCAGAAGAAGAACGCGGACATCGCCGAGCTGGCCCGGGGCAAGTCCGGCCGCCTGGTCGGCGGCCTCATGAGCGTGCTCACCATGCTCAAGGGCCTGCCGATGACCTATGACCGGGACATGCAGGAGGACAAGGAGCCGGCCTTCGACGCGGTCGACACCCTGGAACTGCTGCTGCCCGCCCTCGCGGGAATGATCTCCACCATGACGGTCCGGGTCGATCGGCTGGTGGCCGCCGCGCCGGTCGGCTTCTCGCTGGCCACCGAGGTCGCCGACTGGCTGGTCCGCCGGAACGTGCCGTTCCGCGACGCGCACGAGATCACCGGCCGGTTGGTGGCGCTCTGCGTGGCCCGCGACTGCGCCCTCGACGAGGTCTCCGACGACGACCTGGCCGCGGTCAGCGAGCACCTCGACCCCTCGGTGCGGGACGTGCTCTCGGTGCGGTCGGCCCTGGCCGCCCGGACCACCCCCGGCTCGACCGGCCCCGGGCCGGTGGCCGATCAGCTCGCGGCCGCCGCGGACAAGCTGGCCGGCTGGCGGGACTGGACCGCCGAGCGGGTCGTGCCCCGCTGAGTCCGACGCCCCGCGCGGTGGCCCCGGCCGCCGCGCGGGGTCAGGCCGTCGGCCGCTCGCGCTTGGGCAGCTTCGCCACCACCGCGTCGTACGACCCGTCGACGGCCTCGATCAGTTCGTCGTCGGGGATGCCGCCCTCGAGCCGCAGCGTGTTCCAGCCGGAGCGGCCGATGTAGGGGGAGGAACGGGCGTCGTCGGGGAACCGGTGCAGCCACTCGTCGGCCACCTCCCGGGACGGGCCGCACTTGACCCCCACCCGGGCCTCGCCCTCGGGAGCGCCCAGGAAGGCGAAGATCCGGCTGCCCACCTTGACCACCTCGTCGCCCTCCCACGGCCGGTCCAACCAGGCGCCCGGCTTGGCCAGGCAGTAGGCCAGCATCTCCTCGCGCGTCATCGCGTCCTCCCGTGCCCTCGTCCGGGACAGTCTCGCGCCCGCCGCTGTGACAGTCCGGCGGTGATCAGTCGCCGGTGCCGGTGCGCACGGTGAGCCGCTCGTAGCGCTGCCGGGCCGCCTGGGCGCTGCCCAGCCCCAGCCCGAAGGCGATCGCCTGCCAGGTCATCCCCCGGCCGCGGGCCACCTGCAGCAGCCCGGCCTCCAGCGCGTCGACCTCGGCGCGCACGTGCGGGATCAGGGTCAGCGCGGCCATCAGGTCGGCCTGGTCGACCGGCTCCTCGCCCTCCGCCAGCTCCGCCCCGCCCGCGAGGGCCATCACCAGCGTCGCGGCCTCGTAGGCGTCGGGGACGTCGGGGTGCGCGTAACGCCGGCGGCGGGCGTCGGTGCCGGCGTGCCGCTCGGCGATCCGCAGCAGCGCCGCGTAGTTGCGGTGGGCGCGCGCCTGGGCAGCATCCGGAGCGGTGAACGGGTCGTTGTCCAACGTGACCATGTCGTCCATCCCACACCCTTGAACGACATTTTGTCAACACCTCGTTGAAAGCAATTCGTGCTCACCTTCGCGGATCCGGTTAGGGTTCTCCGGTGACCGCGACCGACCTCGCCGCTCTCTCCGACCTGCTCGCCGGCCCGGTGGTTCCCGCCGCCCGGGGGCTGCTCGGCTGCCGCCTCAGCGGGCACGGGGTCACGGTCCGGATCACCGAGGTCGAGGCGTACGCCGGCACCGCCGGCGATCCCGCCTCGCACGCCCACCGGGGGCGGACCCCGCGCAACGCGGTGATGTTCGGCCCGGCCGGGCACGCCTACGTCTACTTCACCTACGGCATGCACTGGTGCGTGAACGTGGTGACCGGGCCGGACGGCGAAGCCTCGGCGGTGCTGCTGCGTGCCGGCGAGGTGGTCGACGGCCTCGACGTCGCCCGGGAGCGCCGACCGGCCGTACGCCGGGACGTGGATCTCGCGCGCGGGCCCGCCCGGCTCTGCGCGGCGCTCGGCATCGACCGGTCCGTCTACGGCGCCGACCTGCTCGGCGACGGGCCGGTGCGGCTGCGGCCCCCGCTCGTTCCGGTGCCGGGGGCGGCGGTCACCGCCGGGCCCCGGGTGGGCGTCACCGGCGCCCACGACGTGCCGTGGCGCTTCTGGCTCGCGGGCGACCCGACGGTGAGCGCGTACCGCCGGCACGTGCCCCGGACCCGCCGCTGATCGGCCGCTCGGCGCGCCGGGTGGGAATCCTGTCGGTGGGTGTGGCAATAATCACGGCACCCGCGACGAGGGAGGACCGGCATGACGACGCTGCTCGCGATCGGCACCGGCAAGGGACTTTTCCTGGCCACCAGCACCGACCGGCGCGACTGGGCGGTGAGCGGCCCGCACTTCCCCATGACCGGGGTGTACGCGGTCGCCGTCGACAAGCGTCCCGGCCGGCCCCGGCTGCTGGCCGGCATGACCAGCTCGCACTTCGGCCCGAGCGTGGCCACGAGCGACGACCTGGGCGGCTCCTGGCAGGAGCCCGAGCAGGCGCCCGTGGCGTTCCCG
The DNA here is from genome assembly GCF_003013775.1 of Micromonospora sp. MH33. Taxonomy (NCBI): domain Bacteria; kingdom Bacillati; phylum Actinomycetota; class Actinomycetes; order Micromonosporales; family Micromonosporaceae; genus Micromonospora; species Micromonospora sp. MH33. The sequence continues at coordinate 11,760 of NZ_MUYZ01000065.1, read as the reverse complement.
GCCGACACCGGGGCCAGCCTGGGGCGGGTCTGGCAGCTCACCCCGGCCGGCCCGGACCAGCCCGACGTGGTCTGGGCGGGCACCGAACCGTCCGCGCTGTTCCGCTCCGACGACGGCGGCCGCAGCTTCGGCCTGGTCCGGGCGCTCTGGGACCATCCCCATCGCGAGCAGTGGGCCGCCGGCTTCGGCGGCCAGGCCGTCCACAGCGTGCTGCCGCACCCGGGCGCCCCGGGCCGGATGGCGGTGGCGATGTCCACCGGCGGGGTCTACCGCACCGCGGACGCGGGGGCGAGCTGGGCGCCGGGCAACACCGGCATCCGGGCGTACTTCCTGCCGGACGAGTGGCCCGAGTTCGGCCAGTGCGTCCACAAGATCGCCCGGGACGCCGGCGACCCCGAGCGCCTGTACGCGCAGAACCACCACGGCGTCTACCGCTCCGACGACGACGGCCTCAGCTGGACCTCGATCGCCGCGGGCCTGCCCAGCGACTTCGGTTTCCCGATCGTCGCCCACCCGTCCCGCCCCGGCACCGTCTACGCCTTCCCGCTGACCGCGGACGGCGAGCGGTTCCCGACCGACCGGCGCTGCCGGGTCTACCGCTCGGCCGACGCCGGTGGGAGCTGGCAGCCGCTCACCGCCGGCCTGCCGGAGGGACCGTTCTATCCCTCGGTGCTGCGCGACGCCATGTGCGCCGACGACCATGACCCGGCCGGGGTCTACTTCGGCACCCGCTCGGGTGAGGTCTACGCCAGCGCCGACGAGGGCGACTCCTGGTCGCTGGTCGCGGCGCACCTGCCCGACGTGCTCTGTGTCCGGGCCGCGGAGGTCTGAGTGGTCACCGTGCTGCTGCCCGGCCCGCTCCGGCCCGAGGCGGGCGGGGAGAGCCGGCTGACCGTGGCCGCCGCCGGCACCCTGCGGGCGGTCCTCGACGAGGTGGCCAGCGGCTGGCCGCGGCTGGACCGCCGGATCCGCGACGAGCGCGGCGAGCTGCGCCGCTACGTGAACGTCTACGTCGACGGCGAGGACTGCCGGCACGCCGGTGGCCTGGCCGCCCCGGTCAGCGACGGCGCCGAGGTGCAGATCCTCCCGTCGGTCGCCGGCGGCTGACCCACCCCGTCACCCGCGTGCCTCGCCCCGGGGGCCGGGCGTGCCGCGGGGTGAGGTGGGCCACCTGGTGGCGGGGTCGCTCCGGAATAGTTGACTCGTCAAATATGTTGTGCGGAGCGATCTGGGACCAGCCCGGTCCGGACGTCACGCGAGGAGCGGTCATGCAGTTCGGAGTCTTCACCGTCGGCGACGTCACGGTCGACCCGACCAACGGGCGGCTGCCGTCCGAGCATGAGCGGATCAAGGCCATGGTGGCCATCGCACTCAAGGCCGAGGAGGTCGGGCTGGACGTGTTCGCCACCGGCGAGCACCACAACCCGCCGTTCGTGCCGTCGTCGCCCACCACCCTGCTCGGCCACATCGCCGCCCGCACCGAGCGGCTGCTGCTGTCGACCGCGACCACGCTGATCACCACCAACGACCCGGTGAAGATCGCCGAGGACTACGCGATGCTCCAGCACCTGGCCGACGGCCGGGTGGACCTCATGATGGGCCGCGGCAACACCGGCCCGGTCTACCCGTGGTTCGGGCAGGACATCCGCAACGGCATCCCGCTCGCCATCGAGAACTACGACCTGCTGCACCGGCTGTGGCGGGAGGACGTGGTCGACTGGAAGGGGCGGTTCCGCACCCCGCTGCAGTCGTTCACCTCGACCCCGCGCCCGCTCGACGGCGTGCCGCCGTTCGTCTGGCACGGCTCGATCCGCAGCCCCGAGATCGCCGAGCAGGCCGCGTACTACGGCGACGGCTTCTTCGCCAACCACATCTTCTGGCCGAAGGAGCACACCCAGCGGATGGTCGGGCTCTACCGGCAGCGCTTCGCGCACTACGGCCACGGCTCCGCCGACCAGGCCATCGTCGGCCTCGGCGGCCAGGTGTTCATGCGGAGGAACTCGCAGGACGCGGTGCGCGAGTTCCGGCCCTACTTCGACAACGCCCCGGTCTACGGGCACGGGCCGTCGCTGGAGGAGTTCACCCGGGAGACCCCGCTGACCGTGGGCAGCCCGCAGCAGGTCATCGACCGGACGCTGGGCTTCCGCGAGTACGTCGGCGACTACCAGCGCCAGCTCTTCCTGATGGACCACGCCGGGCTGCCGCTGAAGACCGTCCTGGAGCAGCTCGACATCCTGGGGGAGGAGGTCGTCCCGGTGCTGCGCAAGGAGTTCGACTCGCTGCGCCCGGCGCACGTGCCCGAGGCGCCGACGCACGCCTCGCTGCTGGCCGCGGCGGGCGGCGCCACGGACAGCACCGTCCACGCCGTCGACGACGTGACCGGCAAGGCGCCCGAGGAGGCACGATGACCCGCCGCACCCTGGCCGTGGTCTCGGCCGGCCTCGGCCAGCCCTCGTCGACCCGGCTGCTCGCCGACCAGCTCGCCGCGGCCGCCCGCGACGAGCTGGTCCGGCGCGGCGCCGAGGTGGAGATCCGTACCGTGGAGCTGCGCGAGCACGCCCACGACGTGGTCAACCACCTGCTCACCGGCTTCCCGCCGGCCGCCCTGCGCGCGGCGCTGGACACCGTCGCCGGCGCGGACGGGCTGATCGCGGTCACCCCGATCTTCAACGCCTCGTACAGCGGGCTGTTCAAGTCGTTCTTCGACGTGGTGGAGAAGGAGGCGCTGGCCGACCGGCCGGTGCTGATCGGGGCCACCGGCGGCACGGCCCGGCACTCGCTCGCCCTCGAGCACGCGGTCCGGCCGATGTTCGCGTACCTGCGGGCCGTGGTGATGCCGACGGCGGTCTTCGCCGCGCCGGAGGACTGGGCCGGCGACGGCGACGACAGCGCGTTGCGGGGCCGGACCCGGCGGGCCGGGATGGAGCTGGCCGAGCAGGTGGACCGCCGCCCGGCGGCGACCGGCCCGGCCGACCCGTTCGCCCTCACCACCCGCTTCGAGAACCTGCTCGCCGGCCGCGACCCGGCCTGAGCAGGCCCGCACCCGGCGGTCAGTCCACCGGCTCGTACGGGTGCGCCACCAGCACCGGGCAGTGGGCGTGCTGCACCAGCGCCTGGCTGACCGAGCCGAGCAGCAGCCCGGCGAAGCCGCCCCGGCCCCGGGAGCCGACCACCACCAGCGCCGCCTCCCCGCTGGCCTCGACCAGCGCCTGCTCCGGGGAGGCGGCTCCCACCGGCCGCTCGACGACGCTCAGCACCGGATGGTCCGCGCGGATCCGGGCGGCCGCCCCGGCCAGCAGCTCGGCGGACTCGGCCTGCCCGGCCGCCTCGGCCTCGGCCGTCCGCTCCGGCACGGTCCCGCCGCGCTCCGGCGGCCGGACGTGCACCAGCACCAGGTCGGCGTCCCGGCGGACCGCCTCGTCGGCGGCGAGCCGGACGGCATACCCGGCCGACTCGGACCCGTCCATCCCGACCAGCACGGGGCCCCGCACCCGGATCGGCTGCTCCGCCGGGCGGACCACCAGCACCGGGCAGTGCCCGTGCTGCGCGACCTGGTTGCTGACCGAGCCGAGCAGCAGCCCGGCGAAGCCGCCCACGCCCCGGCTGCCCACCACCACGAGCTCGGCCCGGCGGGACTCCTCGACCAGCGTGGCACCGGGGCCGCCGGCCACCTGGCGCACCTGCACCCGCAGGGTCGGATGCCGGCCGACCAGCTCGGCGGCCACCTGCTCCAACATCTTCTGCGCCTCCTCGGTGGGCGCCGGCACACCGAGGTCGTACGGGTTGAGCGGCACGCCGTAGCCGAGGGGATGCAGGTAGCCGTGGACCAGGTGCAGCGGCCGGGACCGCGCGACGGCGGCCCGTGCGGCGTGTTCGGCGGCGGTGAGGCTGGTCGACGATCCGTCGACGCCCACCACGACAGGTCGGTTCATCGGCATCCTTCCGGTCGGTTCCGCCCATTGTCGACCACGACCCGTCCCGTGGCGCCCGAACGCGGACGGCCGTCCGCGCCGGCCGAGGGGGAAGTGGCCGGCGCGGGGCCCCGGGCACCGGCTGTTCCGGGCCGGGCAGTTCTGGCTGGGCCGGCAGCTCACCACCCGCTTCACGAGCGTCGTGGTGGACCGGCTCCAGGCCGCCCGGTCCGCCTGCTCGACCTCTACGATCTCCCGGCGGTGCTGCCGCCGACGGGTTGATCGACCGTGTGCCGGTGGACGACCAGGTCGTCCACCTCCAGCCGGCCGATCCGCAGCTCACGGATCACCGCCCGCCGGACGGCCAGGCGGGCGATCATCAGCCGGCCGACCGCCACCGCGCCGAGCGCCGCCGCGGCGAGCGCCAGCGGGGCGGCCGCCGTCGGGCCCAGGGCACGCGGGCCGGCCGCCGTCGGCCCGGTGACGGAGGGTCGGAGGGTACGCATCCGAAATGCCCGGCTCCGCGGGCGCTGCAGCATTCTGTTCACCCGACGATCCTCCGCTCCCACCGGGCCCGCCGGTGCCGGTCGAGACGCCGGTCCACCCGCCGTGTGACGTGACGGCCCGGTCCGCACGCCCCGACCGGCCGGCCCACGTGGGTGACCGGCACCAGGGGCGGCCGGCGTGCCGGGTACCTCCAGTACCGGGCCGATCGGCGTGACCGAGGCCGGCGTGGAGGTGGGAGCGGACGGGTCGGCACCGGGGCCGGGGCCGTCGGGTTCAAGGTGGCGGTGCCCTCCGGGCGAAAGTCGGACGTGCCGGTGGTGGCGGAGGTCCCGAACCTGTCGGGGGGCCCGCGTATCGTCCGCCTGGTGACCAGTGAGGTGCGGCTCCGCCCGGTACGCGACGAGGACCTGCCGGCGTTCTTCGCCCACGAGCAGGATCCGCAGGCCAACTGGATGGCCGCATTCGGGCCGAAGGACCCGGCCGACCGGGCCGCCTTCGACGCCCACTGGGCGCGCATCCGGGCCGACCCGCGCATCGTCAACCGCACCGTGACCGTCGACGGCACGGTGGTCGGGCGCGTGGCCGCCTTCCCGGTGGGGGAGCGCATCGAGGTCAGCTACTGGATCGACCCGGCCCACTGGGGCCGGGGCCACGCCACCGCCGCGCTCGCCGCGCTGCTGCGCGAGCTGCCGCAGCGGCCGGTGCACGCCCGCGCCGCCAAGGACAACGTCGCCTCCCTGGCGGTGCTCCGCAAGTGCGGCTTCGTCGTGGTGGGCGAGGACTCCGGCTACGCCGCCGGCCGCGGCGCCGAGGTCGAGGAGTACGTGCTGGAGCTGCCCGCCGAGGCGACTGACCAGGGCGGCCACTAGTCTCCCCGGGGTGAACTGGCTGGAACTCGTCGGCTGGGCCGGCTCCGCGCTGCTGGTCTGGTCGCTGCTGCAGACCCGCATCCTGCGGCTGCGCGCGCTCAACCTGCTCGGCTGCCTCATCCTGATCGGCTACAACGCCGCCGTGCACGTGTGGCCCATGGTCGGGCTGAACGTGGTGCTTGCGGTGATCAACGTCTGGTACCTGCGGCGGATGTTGGCCACCCGGCACGACGCACAGACCTACGAGGTGGTCGAGGTGGGCACGAGCGACGCCTTCCTGGCCCACACCCTGCGGGTGCACGCCGCCGACATCGCCCGGTTCAACCCGGACTTCCGCTGGGACCCGACCGCCGCCGACCGGTCGGCGTTCCTGGTGGTCCGCGCCGACGAGGTGGTCGGCGTGGTGGTCTCGCACGCCGAGGCGGGCGGGGTCGCCCAGGTCGACCTGGACTACGTGACCCCGCCGTTCCGCGACTTCACCCCGGGCGAGTTCGTCTACCGGCGCAGCCGGCTGTTCACCGACCGCGGCTTCCGCCGGGTGGTCAGCCCGCCCGGCATGGTCGCCCCCTACTACCACCGGCTCGGGTTCCGCCCCGAGGGCGACGCGTACGTGCTGGACCTGCCCGCGCCGGCCTGACCCCGGCCGGAGGATTGCTCGGCCCGCCCGCGGGGCACAGAGGGGCGACGCCGCCCGGGCCGCGGTCGGCGACGGGCCGGCCACGGCGGCCGGCCCGGGTCGGGTCGAGGGAGAGAACCGCGCGTGCAGAGCTACTGGAGCCAACTGGCCCTGGTCGGAGTTCTGGTGATCGTCAACGCGGCCTTCGCCGGCAGCGAGATGGCCCTGGTGTCGCTGCGCGACAGCCAGCTGCAGCGGCTGGAACGCAGCAGCCGGGCCGGCCGCACCCTGGCCCGGCTGGCCAAGGATCCCAACCGGTTCCTGGCCACCATCCAGATCGGCATCACCCTGGCCGGCTTCCTGGCCTCCGCCGCCGCCGCGGTGTCGCTGGCCAAGCCCCTCGTCCCGCTGCTCGGGGCGCTCGGCGACGCCGCCGAGACGGTCGCCATCGTCGGGGTCACCCTGGCGCTCACCTTCGTCACCCTGGTCTTCGGCGAACTGGCCCCGAAGCGGATCGCCATGCAGTCCGCCGAGCGGTGGGCCCTCGTCGTGGCCCGCCCGCTCGACCTGCTGGCCAGCGTGACCCGGCCGGCCGTCTGGGCCCTCGGCGCCACCAGCGACCTGGTGGTCCGCCTCTTCGGGCTGAACCCGAAACACGAGCCGGAGGAGATCGGCCCGGACGAGCTGCGCGACATCGTGGCCGGCAACCACGGCTTCACCAAGGAGCAGCGGACCATCATCGCCGGCGCCGTGGAGATCGCCGACCGGCAACTGCGCGCGGTGCTCGTACCCCGGTTGCAGGTCTTCACCCTGGACAGCGGGACGACCGCGGAGGCGGCCCGGCTGGTCCTCGCCGCGACCGGCCACTCCCGGGCGCCGGTGGTCCGGCACGGCGGCCTGGACGACGCGGTCGGGGTGATCCACCTGCGCGACCTGGTCGGCGTCCCCGACGACCGGCCGGTCGACGAGATCGCGCGACCCCCCATGCTGTTGCCCGATTCGCTTCCGGTGGTCGACGCGCTGCGCCAGTTCAAGGCGGAACGCCAGCACATCGCGCTGGTGGTCGACGAGCGCGGCGCCGTCGACGGCATCGTCACCCTGGAGGACATCCTCGAGGAGATCGTCGGCGAGATCTACGACGAGACCGACCGGGACCTCAGCTCGGTCCGCACCGAGGAGGACGGGACGCTGGTGCTGCCCGGCACCTTCCCGGTGCACGACCTCACCGACCTCGGCGTCGAACTGCCCAACCGCCCGGCCGGCGACTACACCACCATCGCCGGGCTGGTGCTCATCTGCCTCGGGCACATCCCGACGGTGGCGGGGGAGAGCGTCAGCGTCGACGGCTGGGACCTCGCGGTGGCGGGCGTCGACCACCACGCGATCACCGAGGTACGGGTCCGCCGCCACCGCCGCCACGAGCGGCACGACGACTCCGAGGAGGTCGAGGCGCCGGTGCTCGACGAGGCCCGGGGCTGACCGGGCCGCCGGCCACCGGCCGGCCCGGCGCGGCCGGCGCGGCGCCCGCTCAGCTCCGGTCGGCCGGTGGCCCGAACGGGAAGCCGGACACCGGCGGGAGCAGCTGCACCGAGTCGGCGGGCAGCTGGTGGGTGCTGCGCCCCAGTACCCGGATGACGGCGCGCAGCAGCCACGGTCCCGACGGGTGCCGCTCCGGCCCGATCAGCCGGCTGGCCACCCGGGTCCACCAGTGGCCGGCCACGATCACGTCGGTGATCCGCAGCCGCTCCGGCGGCCAGCCGCCCCGCACCACCACGTCGACCACCCGGCCCAACCGCCGCCCGCGCAGGTCGTACGCGGTCCGGCCGAGCAGCTCACCCGCTCGCACGGTTGGCTCCCGGGATCCGGTCGATCAGGTGCTGGCGCAGCCAGGACTCCACCGGCGAGGGCGGCAGGTCGGCCGCCGGGCAGCGCAGCCGCACCATGCTGTCCACCCGGTCGACAAGGCCGAGCGGCACGCGCAGCGGCGGCACCGGCGGGTCGTCGGTGAACCGGTCGGCGACGGCCACCAGCAGCCGCCCGATCCGGCCGCCGATCCGCTGCCCGAGCGCGGCCTGCCCGGTGAGCAGGCAGTCGACGTACGGGTAGCCCTCCTCGTCGACGGCGAACGCGATGTCGTCGACCCGCCCGACGAGCCGGCCGTCGACGTCGACGATCTGCCGGTCGAGCAACTGCTTGGCGAGCTGGATCCTCATCGCCCCATCCTCGTGATGATCGCCAGGGGGATCGCCGCCACCGAGGCGGCGACGATGAGCAGCAGGAACACCGCACCGAGCAGGTTCGTCCACCACCCGTTGACCCGGTCGCCGAGGTAGTTGCGGTCGTTCGCCACCACCAGGATCGGCAGGTAGGTCAGCGGCAGCACCACCGCGCTGAGCACGAGCATGTACTCGGTGAGCCGGATCGGGTCCACGGCGGTCATCAGCAGCAGCACCCCGAGCAACAGCCCGACGAGCAGCACGCTGTGGAACCGGGCCGCCTCCCGCGGGCTGACCCGCTTGCCCCACTGCCAGCCGAAGTACTGCGACGCCGCGTAGGCGGCCGACAGCCCGGTCTCCAGGGCCGCCCCGAAGGTCACCGCGAAGAACGCCAGCACCGCGGCGGCCAGCCCGGCCCCGCCCAGCGCGGTCAGTACCGGCCGGGCCACCTGATCAAGGGTGTCCAGCGACGCCCCGGACGGGTGGTACGCCACCGTCGCCACGGCGATCAGCGACAGCGCCAGGAACCCGCCGACCGGGAAGCCGATCAGCACGTTCGAGCGGGCGTGCGCCAGGTCGGCGGCGCTCCACCGCTCCTCGACCCCGCCCGAGGAGAAGAAGAACACCTCGTACGGGCTGACCGTCGAGGCGAACAGGGCCACCGCCACGAACCAGTACACCGACCAGGTCTCGCCCGCGGAGCTCACGTGCAGCGCCCCGTGCGCCAGCGCCGCCCAGTCGGTGGGCAGCGCGAACAGCGCGACCGCGAAGATCAGCAGGGCCAGCCCGGCCAGACCGAAGACCCGTTCCATCAGCTCGAAGCGCATCCGCCAGAGCACCAGCCAGACCGCCACCGCGGCCACCGGCACCCAGAGCAGGTAGCTCAACCCGGTCGCGAGCTGCAACGCCAGCGCCACCCCGCCCAGCTCCGCGGCCAGCGTGACAACCGTGACCAGCCAGGAGGCGACCAGGTTGAGCAGCGCGACGCGCGGCCCCAGCCGCTCCCGGACCAGGTCGAACACCGCCCGGCCGCTCACCGCCGCGATCCGGCCGGCCATCTCCGCGTACGCGCAGATGCCCACCACCCCGACGAGCAGCACCCAGGCGTGGGCCATCCCGAAGCGCGCGCCGGCCTGGCTCGCCGCCACCAGGTCGCCGATGTCGACGAAGCCGCCGATGGCGGACAGCACGCCGAGAGTGGCGGCGAGGAGTTTCCTCACGTCGGGTCGGGCGCGGACGGTCTCATCGACGCGACGATATCGGCGTCAGATCCCTCTTTTCGGGCGAATCGAGCAGCCCGGAATCAGGCGGCGGTGAGATTCTGCAACCGCACCTGACCGCGCGAGACCAGCCGGCCACCCTCGTCGGTGATCTCCACGAGCCAGAGCTGCTGGCTGCGGCCCCGGTGGATCGGGGTGCCGACCGCGGTCAGCTCGCCGTCGCGGACGGCGCGCAGGAAGTCGGTCTGGTTGGACACCCCGACGACCTTGCCCCGGTCACCCAGCCACAGGGCGCCGCCGATGCTGGCCGCCGTCTCCACCACCGAGCAGTAGACCCCGCCGTGCTGGATCCCGTACGGCTGGTGCAGCTCCGGACGGACCTGCCAGCGGATCACCACCCGGTCCCCGCTCACCTCGTCGAACTTCAGGCCCAGCAGGGCGACGAAGCCCCCGGTCACGTCCGGCATCTCCACAGCGGCCCCTCCTGTCGGTGGAGCCGCCAGCGTAGTCCGCCGTCGTCGGCAAACCCGGTACGGGCCGGGGCCGGTGATGGGGGAGAATTGGTGACCGTGACCGACAGCAACCTCCCGCACGTGCGGGACTCCCTGACCGAAGACCTGCGGTGGCGGGGCCTGATCCAGGACTCGACCGGCCTCGACGAGCTGCGCGAGCTGCTCGACGGCGGGAGCGCCACCTTCTATGTGGGCTTCGATCCGACCGCGCCCAGCCTGCACGTCGGCCACCTCATGCAGGTCACCACCGCACGCCGGCTCCAGCTCGCCGGGCACCGGCCGCTGCTGCTGGTCGGCGGCGCCACCGGCCAGATCGGCGATCCGAAGGAGAGCGCCGAGCGCACCCTCAACCCGCCCGAGGTGGTGGCCGGTTGGGTGGGGCGCATCCGCGACCAGCTCTCGCCGTTCGTCTCGTACACCGGGAAGAACGCGGCCCAGCTGGTCAACAACCTGGACTGGACCGGCGAGATGTCGGTGGTGGAGTTTCTCCGGGACGTCGGCAAGCACTTCCCGGTGAACAAGATGCTGGCCCGCGAGGTGGTCAAGGCGCGGCTGGACAGTGGCATCAGCTTCACCGAGTTCAGCTACCAGCTCCTGCAGGCCAACGACTTCTTCGAGCTGCACCGCCGGCACGGCTGCCAGCTCCAGTACGGCGGCTCCGACCAGTGGGGCAACATCACCGCCGGCGTGGACTACGTCCGCCGCCGCGGCGCCGGGCCGGTGGAGGCGTTCGTGACGCCGCTGGTGACCAAGGCCGACGGCACCAAGTTCGGCAAGACCGAGGGTGGCGCGGTCTGGCTCGATCCGCAGATGACCAGCCCGTACGCCTTCTACCAGTTCTGGGTCAACGCCGACGACCGGGACGTCACCCGCTACCTGCGGTACTTCAGCTTCCGCTCCCGGGAGGAGCTGGAGGAGCTGGAGAAGGCCACGGCGGAACGGCCGCAGGCGCGGCTCGCCCAGCGGGCGCTCGCCGAGGAGCTGACCACGCTGGTTCACGGCGAGCGGGAGATGGCCCAGGCCGTCGCGGCGAGCCAGGCACTCTTCGGCCGGGGCTCGCTCGACGAGCTGGCCCCGGAGACGCTGCGCGCCGCGCTCACCGAGGCGGGTCTGGTGCACCTCGACGAGCTGCCCGACGTCGCCGGCCTGCTCAAGGAGTCGGGCCTGGTGCCGAGCATGAAGGAGGCCCGGCGGGTCATCGCCGAGGGCGGCGCGTACGTCAACAACGTCCGCATCGCCGAGGTGGACGCGACGGTGTCGCCGGCGGACCTGCTGCACGGCCGCTACCTCGTACTGCGCCGGGGCAAGCGCTCCTTCGCGGGCGTTGAGCTGCGCAAATAGCCCTCCGTCGACAATGTGACGCGGGACGCGCCCAGCAGATTTGACGATCAATCCGCTGGGCGCGTAACTTTCTCTCTGCCAGCGCGGAACGGACGAAACAGGCAAAAGACCTGGGAGGCCGGAGCGCGGGAATGACCGCCGGCGAAGATGGTTGACTCCATCGGAACCCGGACCGGGCGGTGCCCCGGATTCGCCGCGAGGCGGATTTGGCGAGGCGGAACCGACCGGGTAAGGTTGTCGACCGGCAGGGACACGGACGAGCGAGCGGGAAACCGCAGCGGCCGTCCTGCCGAATTCCACGAGGCGCCCGGCGCGAGCCGGTCGAATAGTGGTGCCCGGCAAAAGGGTGGAAGGCGCGACAAACCGCGAAACATCGGTTTGACACGGCAGAAACCACCGGGTAACGTAGTAAAAGTGCCCGGCGCGAGAGCGGCGGGTGCGGACGAACGAAATGCCCCGGACGGGGGTCCTACGGAGTGGGGCTTTCGGATGGTGTGTGGTTGTTCTTTGAGAACTCAACAGGGTGCTTGATAAGCCAGTGCCAAATTGATTTATACCCCGGACTGGT
>NZ_MUYZ01000649.1:0-1130 GCF_003013775.1 Micromonospora sp. MH33 | reverse complement strand
GCCCCGGCTGGGGCCGCCGCGGGGGACAGCGGCCCCGGCCGGGGTGGTCAGCTCGCCGCCACCGCCCGCCGGCGTGCCGTGGGCAGCACCAGCGGAGTGCCGGTCTCCGGGTCCGCGATGATCCGGCAGGGCAGCCCGAACACGTCCTCGACCAGCTCGGTGGTGACGATCCGGCGCGGGTCCCCGGCGGCCACCACCCGCCCGTCGCGCATGGCCACCAGGTGGGTGGCGTAGCGGGCGGCCTGGTGCAGGTCGTGCAGCACCGCCACCAGGGTGCGGCCCTGTTCCTCGTGCAGCCGGGCGCAGAGGTCCAGCACCTCGACCTGGTGGGCGATGTCCAGGTAGGTGGTCGGCTCGTCGAGCAGCAGCAGCGGCGTCTGCTGGGCCAGCGCCATGGCGATCCAGACCCGCTGCCGCTGCCCGCCGGAGAGCTCGTCGACCGGCCGGTCGGCCAGCTCGGCGACCCCGGTGTCGGCCATCGCCTGGTCGACCACCCGCTCGTCCTCGCGGGACCACTGCCGCAGCAGGCCCTGGTGCGGGTAGCGGCCCCGGGACACCAGCTCGGCCACGGTGAGCCCGTCGGGGGCCACCGCCGACTGGGGGAGCAGCCCGAGGGTCCGGGCGACCTGCCGGGCCGGCCGGCGGTGGATGTCGGCGCCGTCGAGCAGCACCGTGCCCCGGGCCGGGCGCAGCAGCCGCGCCAGGGCGCGCAGCAGCGTGGACTTGCCGCACGCGTTTGGCCCGATGATCACGGTGAAGGAGCCGTCGGGGACGGCCACCGTGAGGTCCTCGGCGACGGTGCGCCGGTCGTAGCCGAGGGTCAGCGCCTCGCCGACCAGCCGGGGGGTGTCGGGCCGCATGATGGTGGTTCCCTTCTCGTCGGGGCCGGTCATCGCCGGCCCCCGCGTTCGCCGGCGAGCAGCCAGGCCAGGTAGCCGCCGCCGAGCACGCCGGTGACCACGCCGACGGGCAGTTGCCGGCCGGCGACCGCGTGCTGGGCGAGCTGGTCGGCGGCGAGCAGCAGGGCCGCGCCGACGATCGCCGAGGGCAGCAGGTTCGGCCCGGGCGCACGGGTGAGCCGGCGGGCCAGGTGCGGGGCGGTCAGCGCCAGGAACGACACCGGCCCGGCG
>NZ_MUYZ01000648.1:0-1131 GCF_003013775.1 Micromonospora sp. MH33 | reverse complement strand
GAGGAACCGTTCGTCGTGGTGGTCTGCGACGGCGGCGTCATCCCGCCGGGCGCCCGGCTGACCGTCTCCGGGTACCGCAACGCCGTCCTCATCGACTTCGACGGCCGTGGCCTCGCCGACGGCGACAACGTGCTCAACCTGGAGGTGTCCGCCACCGACGTGGACATGATCGAGAAGGACCACGTGGGCCGGGAGGTGCGCACCCGGCTCGCCGCACCCGACCACCTGGACCTGCCCCGGCTGCGGACGCTGGCCCGGATCATGGCCCGGCACGCCACCAAGGTCACCGGCGAGCAGCCGGCCAGCGGGCTCAGCGCCGTCCTTGACCTGCCCGACCTGCTGGACATCCCCGACCTGGACACCTTCGACCCGCGCGCCCGGTGGGAGTCCCGCTCGCCCGCCGACCGGCTGCGGGTGCCCATCGGGGTGGCCGCCGACGGCTCCCCGATCGAGCTGGACATCAAGGAGTCCGCCGAGGGCGGGATGGGCCCGCACGGCATGCTCATCGGCGCCACCGGCTCGGGCAAGAGCGAGCTGCTGCGCACCCTGGTGCTGGCCCTGGCGGCCACGCACTCCTCGGAGACCCTCAACTTCGTGCTGGTGGACTTCAAGGGCGGTGCCACCTTCGTCGGGCTGGACCGGCTGCCGCACGTCTCCGCGCTCATCACCAACCTGGCCGACGAGGCCGCGCTGGTCGACCGGATGCAGACCACCCTGCAGGGGGAACTGGTACGCCGCCAGGAACTGCTGCGCAGCGCCGGCAACTTCACCTCGGCGCGCGACTACGAGAAGGCCCGCGCCCAGGGTGCCGAACTCGACCCGCTGCCCACGCTGTTCGTGGTGGTGGACGAGTTCAGCGAGCTGATCGCGGCCAACCCCGAGTTCATCCAGCTGTTCGTGATGATCGGTCGGCTCGGCCGTTCGCTCGCGGTGCACCTGCTGCTGGCCTCGCAGCGCCTGGAGGACGGGCGCATCCACCAGCTGGAGGGCCACCTGTCGTACCGGATCGGGCTGCGGACCTTCTCCGCGATGGAGTCGCGGGCCGTCATCGGCGTACCCGACGCGTACGAGCTGCCGGGCGATCCGGGCAACGGATACCTGCGCTCCAGCGTCACCAGCATCACCCGGTTC
>NZ_MUYZ01000647.1:0-1151 GCF_003013775.1 Micromonospora sp. MH33 | reverse complement strand
GGCGCCGCCCGTGCCCGCCCCGCGGTCGGCCCCCGCCGGGCCCATCGAGGCCCCCGCCACCCCGGCCAGGTCCATCGAGTACGCCGGGCGGCGCGACCCGGGCTGAGCCACGCGCGGCCTCCCGGCGCCGTCCGCTCCGGCCGGATCTGATCACAAGCGTCCCCCGGCGGTCCACGGTGGACGCCGGCCCCGTTTCCGTGGCGGCGCGACACGCCCGGCGACGGTGCGTTGTGGCGGCATCGGCGGTAGTTTGTACCCGTGCTGCCGATCGCGCTCACCTGTCCCGTGTGGTGGGTGACGCGCTGGGTCGCCCGCACACTGGCCAGCCTGGCCGTGCTCGTCGCCTGCTCGTTCGGCGCGGCGACGCTGCCCGTCGGCGGGGCCGCGACGGCACCGGTGGCAGCCCCGGCGGTGGCCTCCGTCGAGAGCCTGACCCTCCGGACCGCCGACCAGGACCTCAGGGACGCGGCCGACCGGACCTCCGCCGTCGCCGGGGCCGGGCAGAACCTCCGGGGCGGCGCAGCCGACCGGCAGGCCGTGCCGGTCGGTGGGCCCGGGCCGGTGGCCGCGACCCAAGCCGTTGTCCGCCCCGCGGACCGGCCTCTCGCACTGACCGGGCTGGTTCCGGCGACCGTCGGCTCCCGGGCCCCGCCGGCCCGCTGAGCCCGCCGTGGGCCGCCGGCCCGCGCCCGCCGCACGCACCGAACCTCACCCCCGCACCCGCCCGTCGGCGGCCCGGCACCCGTTCCCGGTGCACCGCCGCTCCCACGGCTCGTGCGGACACCTCTCCGCCACGTTCTCTCCCGTGAGGTGCCGACCATGCCGCAGACCGTTCTCTACCGCTTCCTGACCGAGGTCCCCGAGGCCGCCGCCATCTGGTCGGCCCTGCTCCTGCTGGCCCTGGGTGTGCTCGCCGTGCTGGTCGCCCGCCCCGAGCGGGACGACGAGACCGATCCGGTCCCCGACCCGGTCGCCGAGGAGGCCGCCCGCCGGGCCGACCTGCGCCGCTACGCAGACGAGGTGGCGGTGGCCGCCGCCGGGGCCGCGCAGACCGCCCGGCGGCGGCGGGAGCAGTGGCTGACCGCCCAGGACGAGGCGGACCGCGCCTGGCGGGCGTACGACGAGGCCGAGGCCGCTGCCCGGCGCTTCGC
>NZ_MUYZ01000646.1:0-1178 GCF_003013775.1 Micromonospora sp. MH33 | reverse complement strand
ACGTACGCCGAGCCGCCGCTGCGTGAGCCGGACCTGCCGCGTACGGCCAAGGTCCGGCCCACCGCGCTGCGGACCGGCTGGACCACCGGCGCGTGCGCCACCGCGGCGACCAAGGCGGCGCTGACCGCGCTGGTCACCGGCGAGCCGCAGCGCCAGGTGGAGATCGGCCTGCCGGCCGGCCGGCGGGTCACCTTCGCGGTGGCCCGCTGCGACCTCGACCCGTCCCGGCGGGCCGAGGCCGTGGTGGTCAAGGACGCGGGCGACGACCCGGACGTCACCCACGGCGCCGAGCTGACCGCCACCGTCACCTGGCGGGACGAGCCCGGGCTGCGCCTCGACGGCGGGCCGGGCGTCGGCACGGTCACCCGGCCGGGGCTCGGCCTGGCGGTGGGCGGCCCGGCCATCAACGAGACGCCGCGCCGCATGATCGGCCAGGCCGTCGCCGAGGTGGTCGACCTCGGCGAGACCGGGGTGCGCGTGGTGATCAGTGTGCCGCGCGGCGAGATCATGGCCCGCAAGACCACCAACCGGCGGCTCGGCATCCTCGGTGGCATCTCCATCCTCGGCACCACCGGGATCGTGCGGCCGTTCTCCACCGCCTCCTGGCGGGCCAGCGTGGTGCAGGCCGTGCACGTGATGGCCGCCCAGGGGGAGCGGACCGTGGTGCTCTGCACCGGTGGGCGTACCGAGCGGGCCGCCCGGGCGCTCCTGCCGGAACTGCCCGAGGTGTGCTTCGTCGAGGTCGGCGACTTCACCGGCGCGGCGGTCACCGCCGCCGTCGGCGACGGGATGACCGGGGTGGTCTTCGTCGGCATGGCCGGCAAGCTGGCCAAGCTCGCCGCCGGCATCCTGATGACCCACTACACCCGGTCCAGGGTGGACCTCTCGCTACTCGGCGCGGTCACCGCCGAGGCCGGCGGCGACCCGGACCTGGTCGCCGCGGTCGCCGCGGCCAACACCGGCCGGCACGCGTACGAGCTGTGGGCGGCCGCCGGCCTGCTCGGCCCGGCCGGGGACCTGCTCTGCGGGCGGGTCCGGCAGGTGCTGCGCCGCTTCGCCGCCCACGCCGTCACCGTCGACGTGGCCATGGTGGACTTCGCGGGCGCCCGGGTGGTCGCCTCCTCCGGGCGGTGGGCCGCGTGACCCCGACCGTCCTCGTGGCGGGGATCGACGCGGCG
>NZ_MUYZ01000645.1:0-1201 GCF_003013775.1 Micromonospora sp. MH33 | reverse complement strand
CGGCTGCGTGGCCAGCCGGCCCCGGCCGCCCTGGCGGGGCCCACGCCCCGGCGCGACCGAGCTGATCGGCCGGGAGACCGATCTGGCCCGGCTGACCGGGCTGCTCGCCGACCACCGGGTGGTCACCGTGGCCGGGCCGGCCGGCTGCGGGAAGTCCGCGCTGGCCCTCGCCGCCGCCCGCCGGGTCCACGCCGGGTACGCCGACGGCGTCCTCTCCGTCGACCTCGCCGTGGCCCGTACGCCGGAGGACGTCACCCGGGAGATCCGCCGGCTGCTCCGCCTGCCCGAGCGGGGCGGCCTGCCCCGGCTGCTGGCCGACCGCCACCTGCTGCTGGTGCTGGACAATGTGGACCACCTCACCGACAGCTGCGCCGGCCTGGTCGACGACGTCGTGCAGGTGGGCCGCCGCGTGTCGGCGCTGGTCACCTCGCGGGAGCCGCTCGGCCTGGCGTACGAGTCGGTGTGGCGGCTGCCGCCGCTGCCGGCGCTCACCACCGGCCCGGACGGGGTCCGGGGGATGCCGGCCGTGCAGCTCTTCGCCCGCCGGGCGGCCCAGGCGCGTCCCGGCTTCGAGGTGAGCGCGAAGGAGGTCGGCACGGTGGCGGTGATCTGCGGGCTGCTCGACCGGCTGCCGCTCGCCGTCGAGCTGGCCGCCGACCGGATGGCCGACGAGAGCCTCGACGAGCTGCTGCGCCGGCTCGACGACCCGCTGACCGCGCTGCGCCGGCCCGGCCGGCGGGGCCAGCCGGCCCACCAGACCTCGCTCTCCGCCGCCCTCCAGCGCAGCCTCGACTGCCTCACCCCGGCCGAGCGCTGGTGCTTCGTGCGGCTCGGCGCGCTGCCCCGGCTCTTCGGCCTCGACGAGGTGGACCGGGTCTGCGGCGCCGCGCCCTGGTGGCGGCTGCGGACGAGCGTGGTCCTCGACGGCCTGGTGGCGAAGTCCCTGGTGACGGTCCGCCACCACGCCGGCCGCCCCACGTACGCGATGCTGCGCACCGTGCACCAGTTCGCCGCCCGGCTGCTCGCCGGCGAGCTGGGCCAGTACGGCACCGCACCGGCCCTGTCCGGCCGGGTGGGCTGAATGGCTCCGCCCCCCGCCCGCCCGGCCGGCGTGCTGCTCGCGGCCGGCGCCGGCCGCCGGTACGGCGGCCCGAAGGCGTTGGTCCGGCACGCCGACGGCCGGCTGCTGGTGGAGCGGGCC
>NZ_MUYZ01000644.1:0-1202 GCF_003013775.1 Micromonospora sp. MH33 | reverse complement strand
GCGGGAGCGCCCGTGCCGCCCGCCGACGGTCACTGGAACAGGTTGACGTTGCGCTTCTCGGTGTCGAGGTAGTCGGCCGCGGAGTCCTCCACGGCCAGCTTGATGTCGCGCAGCATGGCCTGGAGGTCCTGCGAGGCGGCCCGCCAGCAGGCCTGCCGCTGTTCGTACGCCTCACGCGCCTCGCCGGACCAGCTCGTCACCAGCGGGGCGGCGTCGCGTTCGAGCTGCCCGAGTTGACTGTCGAGGGTGGTCAGCGCCCTCTGGATGTCCGCGCCGGCCTGTTGCAGGGCGGCGAAGTTGACGACCAGCACACCGTGGTCCATCGATCGGTCCTTCCCGTGCGTCAGAGCGGCAGCTGGATGCCGCGGTTGGTGCCCGCCACCCGGCCGGCGGCCTCGGTGTCGGACACGTCGTACTGCTGGCCGGCGGTGCGGATCGCAGTGGCGGTCTCCCGCAGCGCCCGCTGCAGGGCCGCCTGATCCTGCGCCCACTGCTGCTTGACCTGCTCGAAGGAGCGCCCGCCGGCGCCCCGCCAGGCCTGCTGCAACACCTCCAGCTCGGCCATCAGGCCGCTGAGCATGGTCTGCAGCGACTGGTCGACCTGCTCGAACTTCGCGGCGGTCTGCTGCATCACCGCGGCTTCTGCCTGGGTCTGGGACACCCCGGACGTCACCTCGTCTCCTCGGTCGTGGCTGGTCGCCGGAGCGACCACCGTGGACTCGCCGGAGCGCGCCGCCGGAGAAGGGGGGAGGGGACGGCCGGCGCACTCGACGGAACTCGTCGCTGACGGTAGCCGTCCGACTCCGGTTCTGCTACCCCCTCGGGCTCCCCTGTGGACGCCCAAGCCCTACGATGAGCCACGGCGGCGTCACCCGGCGAACAGGCGGAGGAGGTGCGGTGACCGCGACCACGACCGACCGGCCGGCTCTCGCACCCGCCCCGCCGCCACAGTGGACTCAGCGGCCGGCTCCGGCCGTTCGCGCCGGGCAGGTGGTGGCCGCGCAGGTCGCGGTGGCGGTGCTGGTCGCGGCCGTGGGCCGGGGCGTCCCGGTGACCGCAGCGGCCCTGCTGCTGGCGGCGGTCCTGCTCCCCGCCACCTGGGTCCGGTTCCGGGGGCGCTGGCTCTTCGAGTGGCTCGCCGTCGGCGCGGCCTACCTGGCCCGGCGGCGCGGCCTGCCGGCCGCCTCCGGACCGGCGGCGCT
>NZ_MUYZ01000643.1:0-1205 GCF_003013775.1 Micromonospora sp. MH33 | reverse complement strand
AGGACACGGCCGGGAACGGCTTCGGCTTCACCTGGCCGGCAAAGTTCCCGGTGGTGCGGATCGACCAGATCCTGGTCAGAGGCGTGAAGCCGGAGAACTCGTGGCTGCTGCCGGCCACCGGCAGCGACCACCTGCCGGTAGCGGCCCGAATCACGCCCTGATCACGGCCTCCGAAGCCCGGTCAGGGTCGCTGACCGACGTGTGACGGGCCGCCAGGGAGTCGAACGCTGACCCTATGGATCAAGGGTCAGCGGCCCAGGGAGCGCCCGTTCTTGGCCAGCTCCCAGCGCGTCGCGGTGGCCACCTGCTCCCCGGTGATCCGCTCCCCGTCCGCCCCCAGGTACGCCGCGGTCAGCGCCGCCGCGGCGATGCCGCCGCCGGGCAGGTCCACGGCGGCGAGCCGCCCCGGGTCGATCCCGTCCACCGGCACCGCGTCCGGGAACGCCCGCCGCCACATGGTCTCCCGGGCGGCCCGGTCCGGGTACGGGAAGGTCACCACGATCCGCAGCCGGCGCAGGAACGCCTGGTCCAGCACGGATCGGGCGTTGGTGGTGAGGATGGCCAGCCCGGTGAACGACTCCATCCGCTGGAGCATGTAGCCGACCTCGAGGTTGGCGTACCGGTCGTGGCTGTCGCGCACCTCGGTGCGCTTGCCGAACAGGGTGTCCGCCTCGTCGAAGAGCAGCACGGCCGCGCCGTCCTCGGCGGCGTCGAAGACCCGGCTGAGGTTCTTCTCCGTCTCGCCGATGAACTTGCTGACCACCTGGCTGAGGTCGACCACCACCAAATCGAGGCCCAGCTCCTGGGCGATCACCTCGGCGGCGAGGGTCTTGCCGGTGCCGCTGGGGCCGGCGAAGAGCGCCGCGGTGCCCAGGCCGCGGCTGCCCCGGTCGGCGAATCCCCAGTCGTGCAGCACCCGGGTGCGGTGGTACACGGTGGCGACCAGCGACCGCAGCTGCGCCACATGGGTGTCCGGCAGCACCAGGTCGGCCCAGCGTGCGCGGGGCCGGACCACCCGGGCCTGCCCGCCGTAGCGGCTGCGGGAGCGGGCCCGGCACGCCTGCCACAGCGGCGTGCCGGCGGCGGCGTCCCCGGCGGCCAGCTCCAGGTCGGGCAGGGCCAGATCGAACACCCCGGCCACCGCGTCGGCCTCGCCCGCCGCCCGGTCCGCCAGGTGCCGGTCGAGCGCGGCGTCCAGCGCCGCC
>NZ_MUYZ01000642.1:0-1252 GCF_003013775.1 Micromonospora sp. MH33 | reverse complement strand
GACCCCGGCGTCGAGCAGGGCGACCGCGATGGCGCTGCCGGCGCCGCCCCCGCCCACCAGGCAGACCCGCCGGCCGCGCGGGTCGTGTCCGGCGGCCAGCAGCCCGCGGACGAACCCGTCGCCGTCGAAGGTGTCCGCCGACCAGGTGCCGTCCGGTTCCCGGCGCAGCGCGTTGACGCTCCCGGCCAGCCGGGCCCGGTCGGTGGCCCGGTCGGCCAGCGCGAGCAGCGCCGCCTTGTGCGGCACGGTGACCAGCAGGCCGTGCAGGTTGGCCACCTGCCGCAGCCCGGCGACGACCGGCCGGAGGTCGGCCGCCGGCACGTGCACCGGGACCAGCACGGCGTCGGTGCCCCGCCGGGCCAGCACCGGGTTGAGCAGGCCGGGGGCGCGGACCTGGGCGATCGGGTCGCCGAGCAGCCCGTACAGCCGGGTGGCGCCGGTGATCGGGGTCACCGGACGGCCTGCGGGCGGCGCAGCCCCCGCAGCGCCCCGGCCCACGCCACCACCTCGTCGAGCATCGTGCCCACCGTCGCCTCCTGGTGCGGCCCGGGCCGGAAGTCGCGGAACTGCGCGAAGTCGGCGTGCAGGGAGAGCGTCACCTGGGAGCGGACCACCGGCACCGACACCTGCCCCAGGACCAGCCGCAGGTGCTCGGCGGCCCGGGTGCCGCCGTGCACGCCGTAGCTGACCAGGCCGGCGGGCTTGTGGTGCCACTCCTGGTACAGGAAGTCGACGGCGTCCTTGAGGGCACCGGGGATCGAGTGGTTGTACTCGGGCGTGACGAAGACGAACGCGTCCAGCGCCGCGACGGCGGCGCCCCACCGGCGTACCGCCGGGCGGGTGGACGGGGCCATCGAGGGCGGCATCATCTCGTCGAAGTGGGGCAGCGGGTGGTCCTTGAGGTCGACCAGCTCCGCTGTGGCGTCCGGGCGTTTCGCGGCGATGTCGCACACCCAGCGGGCCACCACGTCGGCCTTGCGGCCGGGGCGGGTGCTGCCGGCGACGACCCCGATCCTGATCATTGACGGGCCTCCCTGGTCGGTCGGTCGGGTCCGGTGGGGACCCGCTGGCCCGCGAGGTCGCGGGCGAGCTGGAGCGCGCCGTGCAGCGAGGAGAGCCCACCGAGCGCGGCGGCGGCGACGCGCGGCGCCGGGCGTCCGGGCCGGTCCGCCTGCCGGGCGAGGTGCCCGACCAGCGGTACGAAGCCGGGCAGCCCGGTGGCGAAGCCGCCGCCCACGATCGCCAGCTCGGC
>NZ_MUYZ01000641.1:0-1263 GCF_003013775.1 Micromonospora sp. MH33 | reverse complement strand
GGGGCGGGCGGGCAGGCGCTCGTCGCCCCACGGGACCAGGCGCACCTGGTCGGCCGGGGAGCGCCCGCCGCCGAGCACGGCGGTGACCACCGCCTCGGGGCCGAGGATGCCCTGCACCCGGCTCAACGCGCGGTGCGCCCGCTCCCGCTCCTCGCCGGTCTCCCCCCACAGGCCGGGTTGCAGGCCGGCCTGCGCGAGCACCCCGTCCGGCACCAGCCGCAGCCGGATGATCCCGGCGGTGGGGCGGGCCGGGCGGGCGCCGCCCCGGCCGTTGCTGCCGGAGAGCCAGCCGTCGAGCTGCCAGCGGACCCGGTCGGCGATGGCCGCGGCGGTGAGCAGGCCGTCGTGCCGCCAGACCCGGTGCAGTTCCTGGCCGTGCGCGGTGACCGCCTCGATGCCGAGCCGGGTGCAGGCCAGCCCGTGCGCGGCGAGCCGCTCGTGCAGTTGCTCGGCCAGCGTCCGGGCGGCGAACGCCGCGGCGTCGACCCGGTCGATCGGTTCGTCGTTGTCGGCGGTGACGGTCAGGTCGGCGGGCGGCTGCCGGACCGCGAGCGGCCGGTGGTCCCGGCCGGCGGCGAGCCGGTGGGCCAGCGCCCCGTCGAAGCCGAACCGGGCCAGCACGTCCCCGGCGGGCAGCGCGGCGAAGTCGCCGAGGGTGCGTACCCCCAGCCGGCGCAGCAGGTCGGTCAGGGTGGGCCGGCCGAGCGCCTCGACGGGCAGGCCGGCCAGGAACTCCGGGGTCCCGCCGGGGGGCACGATCCGCCCGTCCCGGGCGGCCAGCCCGGCCGCGAAGACCCCGTCGGCGATGCCGACCTGGCTCTCCACCGCGCAGGTCTGCGCGACGTGCTCGACGATCCGCTCGGCCGCCGCCTCCTCGCCGCCGAGGTAGCGGCTGGGGCCCCGGGCGGCCAGCGCGCAGGCCCCGGGGCGGATCACCTCGACCCCGGCGACCACCTCCTCGACGGCGGCCACCACCGGCTCGAACGCCCGGGCGTCCCGGGCGGGGTCGTGGTCGACGACGGTGAGCTGCGGGCACCGCCCCTGCGCCTCCCGCCGGCGCAGCCCCCGGCGGACGCCCTCGGCGCGGGCCCGCTCGGAGCAGGCGACCACCCGGTTGGCGTGCAGCACCGCGACCGGCCCGGTGGCCGGCACCCCGTCGACGATCTCGGCGGCGAGGACCGGCCAGTCCGGGCACCAGAGCAGCAGGGTCCGCGCCGGCGCACCGCTCATGCCGGCCCGACCACGGTGAGCGGCCGGACGGCG
>NZ_MUYZ01000640.1:0-1264 GCF_003013775.1 Micromonospora sp. MH33 | reverse complement strand
CGCTGGCCACCACCCGCGCCGCCCTCGACCACCGGGCCGTGCTGCTGGTCGGTGACCCGGCCGGCGCCCGCGCCGGGCTGACCGCGCTCAGCCGGGGCGACGCCGAGCCCGCCGGAGTGCTCACCGGCCGGGTCGGCGACGGGCAGCTCGCCGTCCTGTTCGGCGGGCAGGGCGGCCAGCGCCCCGGCATGGGCCGGGAGCTGCGCGACGCCCACCCGGTCTACGCCGAGGCGTTCGACGCCGCCTGCGCCGAACTGGACCGCCACCTCGCCGGCCACGTCCCGTACCCCGTCGCCGAGGTCGTCCTCGCCCCCGAGGGCGACGCGCGGGCGGCCCTGCTCGACGAGACCCGCTACACCCAGCCGGCGCTGTTCGCCGTCGAGGTGGCG
Source organism: Micromonospora sp. MH33 (assembly GCF_003013775.1). Classification (NCBI taxonomy): domain Bacteria; kingdom Bacillati; phylum Actinomycetota; class Actinomycetes; order Micromonosporales; family Micromonosporaceae; genus Micromonospora; species Micromonospora sp. MH33. The sequence goes on along the minus strand of NZ_MUYZ01000640.1, from coordinate 875 downwards.
CTGTACCGGCTGCTCGAATCCTGGGGCGTCCGCCCGGACCTGCTGCTCGGCCACTCGATCGGCGAACTCGCCGCCGCCCACGTGGCCGGCGTGTTCCCGCTCGCCGACGCGGCCGCCCTGGTCGCCGCCCGGGCCCGGCTCATGCAGGCGCTCCCCGCCGGGGGCGCGATGGTCGCCGTCGAGGCCGACGCGGCCGAGGTGACCCCGCACCTGACCGACCGGGTCGGGCTGGCCGCGGTCAACGGCCCGACCAGCGTGGTCCTCTCCGGGGACGCCGACGCGGTGCAGGCCGTCGCGGCGACCCTGCGCGCCGCCGGCCGCCGGACCAGCCGGCTGCGGGTGTCGCACGCCTTCCACTCGCCGCGCATGGCCCCGATGCTCGACGCGTTCCGCGAGGTCGCCGCCGGACTCAGCTACCGGGCCCCGCAGCTGCCGGTGGTCTCGACGCTGACCGGCGGGCCGGTCGACCCGGCCCGGCTCGGCTCGCCCGAGCACTGGGTCGCCCACGTCCGCGACACCGTGCGGTTCCTCGACGGGGTACGCGCCCTGCACGGCCACGGCGCCACCACGTTCCTGGAGGTCGGGCCGGGCGGCGTGCTCACCGCCATGGCCCAGGACTGCCTCGCCGACGCCGGTGACGACCTCGCCTTCGTGCCCACCCTGCGCACCGGCACGCCCGAGCCCGAGGCGCTGCTCACCGCCGCGGCCCGGCTGCACGTGCGCGGCGTCCCGGTGGACCGGGCCGCCCTCGCCGGTCCCGGCCCGCACACCCCGGTCGCGTTGCCCACGTACGCCTTCCAGCGCCGGCACTACTGGCTGCCGCCCTCGCCCGGCGCCCCGGGCGGCGACGCCGGGCACCCGCTGCTCGGCGCGGT
>NZ_MUYZ01000064.1:0-27872 GCF_003013775.1 Micromonospora sp. MH33 | reverse complement strand
GCGCAGGAACGCCGGCCCGGCCGGGTAGTCCCGCCACCCGCGCGGGTCGACCGGTCCGGACGCTGCCGGACCGGCGTCCACGGAGCCGGTCGCCGGGGTGGCGGGGTCGGCGGCGGTCGGCGGGGTGGCGTCGGCGCCGGTCGGGTCGGTCGCGGTGACGTCCTTCTCGACCCGGGCGTGTCGGGGCGGGACGGCGAGCCGGAGCACGTCGGCGAGGCTGCCGGCGTAGCGGTCGGCGACCGCGCGGGCCAGCTCGGCCACCTCCGGCGCCAGCACCGGCACCGGGGAGACCACCTTCTCCAGGTACGCCAGCCGGGGGTGCGCGGACTCCGCGACGCGCTCCAGCAGCCAGCCGTCGACGAGCTGCCCGGCGAAGCGGACCTTCACCCGCACCCCGGCCCGGGCGTCGGCGTCGAGGGTGTCCGGAACGAGGTAGTCGAAGGGGCGGTCGAGGTGCGGCAGGGGCACGTCCACGCAGACGCGAGCGACCGGCGACCCCTCGGCGGGTCGCCGGTCGCCGCGCCTGGTGCCGGTCAGGCTCCCGCGGCCGACTTGAGGTCGGCGGCCCGGTCGGTGCTCTCCCAGGTCAGGTCCGGCAGCTCCCGGCCGAAGTGGCCGTAGGCGGCGGTCTGCTGGTAGATCGGGCGGAGCAGGTTGAGGTCCCGGATGATCGCGGCCGGGCGCAGGTCGAAGACCTCGGCCACGGCCTTCTCGATCGAGGCGACCGGCACGGTCTCGGTGCCGAAGGTCTCGATGAAGAGGCTCACCGGGTGGGCCTTGCCGATCGCGTACGCGACCTGCGCCTCGCAGCGCTCGGCCAGGCCGGCGGCGACCACGTTCTTGGCCACCCAGCGCATCGCGTACGCGGCGGAGCGGTCCACCTTGGACGGGTCCTTGCCGGAGAACGCGCCGCCACCGTGCCGGGCGTAGCCGCCGTACGTGTCGACGATGATCTTCCGGCCGGTGAGGCCGGCGTCGCCCATCGGGCCGCCGATCTCGAAGCGCCCGGTCGGGTTGACCAGCAGCCGGTAACCCTCGGTGTCCAGGCCGAGGCCCTCCAGCTCGGGGGTGATGACGTGGTCGCGGACGTCCGGGGTGAGCAGCGATTCGAGCGAGATGTCGGCCGCGTGCTGGCTGGAGACCACGACGGTGTCGAGCCGGACCGGGCGCAGCCCGTCGTACTCGATGGTCACCTGGGTCTTGCCGTCGGGCCGCAGGTAGGGGATCGTGCCGTCCTTGCGCACCTGGGCGAGCCGGCGGGCCAGCCGGTGGGCGAGCGCGATCGGCAGCGGCATCAGCTCGGGCGTCTCCGAGCAGGCGAAGCCGAACATCATGCCCTGGTCGCCGGCGCCCTGCGCGTCAAGCGCGCTCTCCGACGAGCCGGTACGCAACTCGAACGCGTTGTCCACCCCCTGCGCGATGTCCGGCGACTGGGCGCCGATGGAGACGCTCACGCCGCAGGAGGCGCCGTCGAAGCCCTTCTTCGACGAGTCGTAGCCGATCGACAGGATGGTGTCCCGCACGATGGTCGGGATGTCGGCGTACGCCTTCGTGGTCACCTCGCCGGCGACGTGCACCTGGCCGGTGGTGATCAGCGTCTCGACCGCGACGCGGCTGTGCGGGTCCTTGGTGAGCAGTGCGTCGAGAATGCCGTCACTGATCTGGTCGGCGATCTTGTCCGGGTGGCCTTCCGTGACCGATTCGGACGTGAAGAGACGTGTCACGGCACTCCTAAGCATGTGAAGACTTTTAAAGGTCGCTCGGCGGCAGTTTAGTCACCGTGCTCCCAGGGTGACCCGGGGAACCGGAGAGTGACCAATCGTCAGGACCGCTCCCGCAACCGGGCGGCCACGAGGTCCCAGACGGCGTCGGCCAGATCCTCCTTGGGCTGCTCGGGCATCCGGTGCACCGACCCGTCCGCCCCGATCACCGTGGCGGCGTTGGTCTCGGCCCCGAAGACCTTGTCCACCCCGACCTCGTTGATCACGATGAGGTCGGCGCGCTTGCGGGCCAGCTTGGCCCGGCCGTTGGCCTCGGCGTCGCCGGTCTCCGCGGCGAAGACCACCAGCACCTGCTCCGGCCGCCGGCGTCGGCCCAGCTCGGCCGCGATGTCCGGGTTGGTCACCAGCTCGATGGTGGGCGCGGTGCCGTCGTCCGACTTCTTGATCTTACCGGGCGCGTACGTCGCCGGGCGGAAATCGGCGGGCGCGGCGGCCATCACCACGGCGTCCGCGTCGGCGGCCGCCTCCAGGGTCGCCTTGCGCAACTCCTCCGTGCTGCCCACCCGGACCAGGTCGGCGCCGGCCGGGTCGGCGAGCGCGACGTTGGCCGAGACCAGGGTGACCCGGGCGCCCCGGGCCACGGCGGCGCGGGCGAAGGCGTAGCCCTGCTTGCCGGAGGAGCGGTTGCCGAGGAAGCGGACCGGGTCGAGCGGCTCCCGGGTGCCGCCGGCGGTGACGACCACGTGCCGGCCGGCCAGGTCGGCCGGGGCGGCGCCGCCGCGGGCGAGGGCCCGGCGGGCGACCGCGAAGATCTCGGCCGGGTCGGGGAGCCGGCCCTTGCCGGTGTCCTTGCCGGTGAGCCGGCCGACGGCGGGCTCGATCACCACCACGCCCCGGGACCGCAGGGTGGCCACGTTGGCGACGGTGGCCGGGTGCTCCCACATCTCGGTGTGCATGGCCGGCGCCAGCACCACCGGGCAGCGCGCGGTCAGCAGGGTGTTGGTGAGCAGGTCGTCGGCGAGGCCGTGGGCGGCCTTGGCGAGCAGGTCGGCGGTGGTGGGCACCACCACGACGAGGTCGGCGTGCTGCCCGAGGCGGACGTGCGGCACCTCGTGGACGTCGGACCAGACGTCGTCGGCGACCGGCTGGCCGGAGAGCGCGGCCCAGGTCGGCGCCCCGACGAACCGGAGCGCCGACGCGGTCGGCACGACCCGGACCCGGTGGCCCGACTCGGTGAAGAGCCGGAGCAGCTCACACGCCTTGTAGGCGGCGATGCCGCCGCCGACCCCGAGGACGATCTCGGCGGCCATCGGCGCGGGCGGGGCTTACGGCTGGTCGGTCGGCTCGGCGGTGAGCAGACCCGCGTTGATCTCGCGCATGGCGATGGAGAGCGGCTTCTCCTGGGGGGTGGTCTCCACCAGCGGGCCGACGTACTCCAGCAGGCCCTCACCGAGCTGGCTGTAGTAGGCGTTGACCTGGCGCGCGCGCTTGGCGGCGAAGATGACCAGCGCGTACTTCGAGGTGGTCTTCTCGAGGAGCTCGTCGATCGGCGGGTTGGTGATGCCCTCGGGGTTGGCGATGGATCCCACGAAATAACCTCTGCGTCTTTGTGCACCGCCCGGAAGCGGTGGCCTCTCAACCGCTCGGGCGCGGTCGGGCCGGAGCCAGGAAGGAAGAACCGAGCAAGCCTACCAGCTCCTCGGCCGCGCGCTCGGTCCGGTCGTGCACCACGGCGTGTGCGAAGGCGGCCGCGACGGCCGGGTCCGGCCGGTACGCCGGCGGGGTGAGCAGCACCAGTCGCGCGTCCGGGGCCACGGCCCGGACGGCGAGCGCGCCCGGCAGGTCCAGCGGGAGCAGCACCGGCTGTCCCTGCGCGAGCCGGGACCGCACGCCCGCGCGCGGCACCCCGCGCCGGTACGGCCCGATCCGGCTCCACTCCAGCAGTTCGTCGGCCGCGACCATGCGGTCGAAGCCCGCCGCGTCGAGGAAGAGCCGGTCGACGCCGTCCACCTCGCCGGGGCAGGCGGGCCGGGTGGTCGCGGCCACCGGCACCCACACGGACGGGAAGCGCGCCCGGACGAGCTCGACGACACTCCCCCCGCCGGCCCCCGAAGGTCCGGCCAGGACAGTGAGCCGAGCCGCCGGGCGCGCCTCGTCATCCATGCTCACCGCTTGTTTCTACACGGTGGGCCGTTCAGTTGGCGGCGAACTCTCCAAGCAGCGCCTTGCGCTGCTGCTCGCCCAGGCCACGCAGCCGACGGCTGTCAGCGATCTTGAGCTTCTCCATGATCTGGGTGGCTCGGATCTTGCCGATGCCCGGCATCGCCTGGAGCACGGCCGAAACCTTCAGCTTGCCCACGACGTCGTCGGACTCGGCCCGCTCGAGGACGGTGGCGAGGGTGGTCTTGCCCTGCTTGAGCTGCTCCTTCAGCTCAGCACGGGCCTTGCGGATCTCCGCGGCCTTCTCCAGCGCGGCAGCGCGCTGTTCGGGGGTCAGTGACGGGAGCGGCACCAGTTCTCCTCAGGTCCCTAGTACGACGGGCGGGGCGCACCGCCGCATCTGTGAAACGTGGTGTCGCTGGCAACCAAAGGGGTCCGTGGTTCCCAGCGCGGGGAAAACTAGCGGTCAACGGAGTTTTCGGCAACGTGGGCGCGCGAAGATCAACGGAAAGTGACCGAGCCGTCAGTCAGTCACGAGGTGGCCAGGGCGGCCCGGCACTCGGCCAGCACCCGGTCGGTGGCGGCCCGCAGGGCCTCCTGGTCCGGCCCCGCGCCCAGCACCTCGCGGGAGTAGGACGGCAGCACCGAGGGCAGGCTGGAGCCGAACACGGTACGCAGGTCGGCGGCCGTCGCGCCCTGCGCGCCCAGCCCGGGTGCGAGCAGCGGACCGTTCACGCCGGCCAGGTCGTGACCGGTGTCGCCGATCGTCGCGCCGACCACCAGACCGAAGCTGCCGAGGGGATCGGCACCCCGGTTGAGCTGGGAAATCTCGTCGATGACGGTCTGCGCGACGGTGCGCCCGTCGGCCCCGACGGCACGCTGCACGGCGGCTCCCTCGGGGTTCGAGGTGAGCGCCAGGACGAACACCCCGCCGCCGTGCGCGGCGGCCAACTCGAACATCGGCGCGAGCGAACCTACTCCCAGGTAGGGACTCGCGGTGACCGCATCGACATACAGCGGGCTGGATGGATCAAGGTACGCCGAGGCGTACGCGCTGACCGTCGAGCCGATGTCGCCGCGCTTGACGTCGAGGAGAACGAGCGAGCCCGAATTTCGCAACTGTCGGATAGTTGACTCGAGAATTCCGACACCACGGGACCCGAAGCGCTCGAAGAACGCCGACTGGGGCTTGACCACGGCCACCCGGTCGCCGATCGCCTCCACCACGATCCGGCAGAACCGGTCGAGGCCCTCGACGTCGTCGGACAGGCCCCAGCGGGCGAGCAGCCCGGGGTGCGGATCGATCCCCACGCAGAGCGGTCCCCGCTCGGCCACGGCCCGGTGCAGGCGGGCGCCGAAGGTCTCCATCGCGTCTCTCCCTCTCCCGGCGCGGCGCCGGGCCGCGTCGTGTCCGGCGGGCGGCCTCCCGCCGCCGGTCGTACCGTCCGCCGACCGGGCGGCCGGTCGGCGGGTGCCTGCCGGCCTCAGCCGGCCTTGACCGCCGCGGCCACACCGGCCGCGATCCGCGCCACGTCCGCCTCGTCGCAGACGTACGGCGGCATGGTGTACACGAGGTCCCGGAACGGGCGCAGCCAGACGCCCTGGGCCACCGCGGCGGCGGTCGCCCGGGGCAGGTCCACCTCGTGGTCGAGCTGCACGACGCCGATCGCGCCGAGCACCCGCACGTCGGCCACCCCGGGGGCGTCCCGCAGCGGCGCCAGGCCGGCCCGCAGACCCTCGGCGATGCCCGCCACCCGGCCGGCCCAGTCCCCGGTCCGCAGCAGGCCCAGGGAGGCGTTGGCGACCGCGCAGGCGAGCGGGTTGCCCATGAAGGTCGGGCCGTGCGCCAGCACGCCGTCGGCGGAGATGGCCCGGGCCACCTCGGGGGTGCAGAGCGCCGCGGCCAGGGTGAGGTAGCCGCCGGTGAGCGCCTTTCCGACGCAGACCACGTCCGGGGCGACCCCGGCGTGCTCGGCGGCGAACATGGTGCCGGTCCGGCCGAAGCCGGTGGCGATCTCGTCGAAGACCAGCAGGATGCCGTGCGCCCGGGTCACCTCGCGCAGCACCCGCAGGTAGTGCGGGTGGTGGAACCGCATCCCGCCGGCGCCCTGCACCACCGGCTCCACGATCACCGCCGCCAGCTCGCCCGCGTGCCGCTCCACCGCGTCCACCAGCACCGCCTCGTACGCCGGGTCGGGCGGGGTGTCGAAACCGGCCGGCGGCACCGGCGCGAACACCTGCCGGGGCAGCACGTCGCCCCAGAGGTGGTGCATGCCGCCCTCGGGGTCGCAGACGCTCATCGGGTGGAACGTGTCGCCGTGGTAGCCGCCCCGCCAGGTGCCCAGCCGGCGGCGTTCCGGCCGCCCCACGGCCCGCTGGTACTGCAGGCACATCTTCACCGCCACCTCGACGCTGACCGACCCGGAGTCGGCCAGGAAGACGTGCTCCAGGCCGTCCGGGGCCAGCTCCACCAGGGTCCGCGCCAGGCGCACGGCGGGCTCGTGGGTGAGGCCGCCGAACATCACGTGGCTCATCCGGCCGAGCTGGTCGGTGACCGCGGCGTCCAGCACCGGGTGCCGGTAACCGTGGATCGCCGCCCACCAGGACGACATCCCGTCGACCAGTTCCCGGCCGTCGGCCAGCCGCAGCCGGACCCCCTCGGCGCTGTCCACCACGTACGGCGAGCTGGCCGGCGGCAGGGCCGCGTACGGGTGCCAGACGTGCCGGCGGTCGGCGGCCAGGATCTCCTCAGGCGTCACGCTTCTCCTTCGTGGTGTCCGGACGCCCGGTCAGCGCCGGGCGGCCGCCCGGGCCACCGACCGGACCAGGGCCGGGCCCCGGTAGATGAAGCCGGTGTAGAGCTGGATCAGGCTCGCGCCGGCGTCGAACATCCGGGCCGCGTCGTCCGGGTCGAGGATGCCGCCGACGCCGATCACCGGCAGCCGGCCGCCGGTCTCGCGGTGCACGAAGGCGACCACCTCCCGGGCGCGGGCGGCCAGCGGGCGGCCGGAGAGGCCGCCGGTCTCCGCGCCCCGCGCCCGGTCGGCCGGGGCGAGCCCGCCGCGGGCCAGCGTGGTGTTGGTGGCGATCACCCCGGCCGCGCCGCGGGCGAGGCAGACCTCCAGCAGCTCGGCGACGGCCGGCTCGGTGAGGTCTGGGGCGATCTTCACCAGCACCGGCTTCTCCCCCACCAGCGCCGCGAGCAGCGCGTCCAGGTGGGACCGGTCCTGAAGGGACCGCAGCCCCGGGGTGTTCGGCGAGGACACGTTGACCGCGAAGTAGTCCCCATGCCCCTTCAGCGCGCGGTAGGAGGCCAGGTAGTCCTCGACGGCCTCCTCCAGCGGGGTCACCTTGGACTTGCCCAGCGAGATGCCCAGCGGTACGCCGATCGGCCGCGGCAGCGCCGCCAGCCGGGCCGCGAGGGCCTCGGCGCCGGCGTTGTTGAAGCCCATCCGGTTGACCACGCCCTCGCTGTCGCGCAGCCGGAACAGCCGGGGCCGGGGGTTGCCCGGCTGGGCGTGCGCGGTGACGGTGCCGACCTCGACGAAGCCGAAGCCCAGCGCCGGCCACGCCGGCAGCGCCACCCCGTTCTTGTCCATCCCGGCCGCCAGCCCCACCGGGTTCGGGAAGTCCACCCCGAACACCGTCCGCGGCGCCGCCCGGAAGTACCGCGCCCGCAGCGTCGCCAGCACGGCCGCCCGCCGGGAAACCGAGGCCAGCCGCTCCAACGTCCACTCGTGCGCCGCCTCGGCGTCCCCACCCCCGATTCCGAACAACCGAGGCCGCACAACCCGCTCAAAGATCACGCCCGCCTCCCCCCGCCGACCGTGCCGATCATGAAGTTGTTGTCACGACACGCCGACGCGCCGGACGACAACTTCATGATCAACGGCAGTGACCCGGTCACTCGCCGGCCCGGAGGGCGGCGTGGAGCTCCTGGAGGGGCCGGACCCGCATGTCGCCCCGGATCCTCGCCTCGATGCCCATCACCGCCGCGGCGGCGCCGGGCACCGTGGTGATGCAGGGGATGTCGGCCGTCACGGCGGCGCTGCGGATCTCGTAGCCGTCGGAGCGGGCGCTGGCGCCGGAACCCTGCGGAGTGTTCACCACCAGGGCCACGTCGCCGCCGAGGATCAGCGAGACCGCGTCCTCGCCCTCGCCCGACTCGTAGTGCTTGCGGATCTGCTCACAGGCGATGCCGTGCCGGCGCAGCACCTCGGCCGTGCCGGTGGTGGCCACGATCTCGAAACCCAGGTCGGCCAGGCGCTTGATCGGGAAGATCATGCCGCGCTTGTCCCGGTTGGCCACCGAGACGAAGATCTTCCCGGCGGTCGGCAGCGACCCGTACGCGGCGGACTGCGACTTGGCGAAGGCGTGCCCGAAGTTGGTGTCAATGCCCATCACCTCGCCGGTGGACTTCATCTCCGGGCCGAGCAGCACGTCGATGCCCTTGCCGGACGGGGTGCGGAACCGCTTGAACGGCAGCACCGCCTCCTTGACCGCGATCGGGGCGTCGGCGGGCATCGTCCCGCCGTCCCCGGTGGGCGGCAGCATCCCCTCGGCGCGCAGCTCGGCGATGGTGGCGCCGAGCGCGATCCGGGCCGCCGCCTTGGCCAGCGGCACGGCGGTGGCCTTGGAGACGAACGGCACCGTACGTGAGGCCCGCGGGTTGGCCTCCAGCACGTAGAGCATGTCGTCCTTGAGGGCGTACTGGACGTTGAGCAGGCCCCGCACGCCGACGCCCTTGGCGATCGCCTCGGTGTAGCGGCGCACCTGGGTCAGGTGCGAGCCGGCCAGGGTGATCGGCGGCAGCGCGCAGGAGGAGTCGCCGGAGTGGATGCCGGCCTCCTCGATGTGCTCCATGACGCCGCCCAGGTAGACCGCGCCGTCGGCGTCGACCAGGGCGTCCACGTCGATCTCGATGGCGTCGTCGAGAAAGCGGTCCACCAGCACCGGGCGGTCCGGCGAGATGTCGGTGGCCCGGCCGATGTAGTCGCGCAGGGTGGCGTCGTCGTAGACGATCTCCATGCCCCGCCCGCCGAGCACGTACGACGGGCGGACCAGCACCGGGTAGCCGATCTCGTCGGCGATCGCCTTGGCCTCGTCGTAGGAGGTGGCCATGCCGTGCGCCGGGGCGCGCAGCCCGGCCCGCGCCAGCACCGCGCCGAACGCGCCGCGCTCCTCGGCCAGGTGGATCGATTCCGGGGAGGTGCCGACGATCGGCACGCCGGCGTCCTTGAGCCGCTGGGCCAGGCCGAGCGGGGTCTGCCCGCCGAGCTGCACGATCACCCCGATCACGCCGGGGCCGCCGGCCGCCTTGCCGGAGGAGTCCTCGGTGTGCCAGACCTCCAGCACGTCCTCGAAGGTGAGCGGCTCGAAGTAGAGCCGGTCGGCCGTGTCGTAGTCGGTGGAGACGGTCTCCGGGTTGCAGTTGACCATCACCGTCTCGTAGCCGACCTCCCGGAGCGCCATGACGGCGTGCACGCAGGAGTAGTCGAACTCGATGCCCTGCCCGATCCGGTTCGGCCCGGAACCCAGGATGAGCACCTTGGGCCGGTCCGAGGGGCCGACCTCGGTCTCCTGGTCGTAGGTCGAGTAGTGGTACGGCGTGGTCGCCTCGAACTCGGCCGCGCATGTGTCCACCGTCTTGTAGACGGGCCGGACCCCGAGCCGGTGGCGCAGGGTGCGGACGCCGTCCTCGGCGGCCAGCTCGGGGCGGAGCGCGGCGAGCTGCCGGTCGGACAGGCCGGCCCGCTTGGCCCGGCGCAGCAGGTCGGCGTCGAGCACCGGGGCGTCGACGATCTCGGCCCGCAGCTCCACCAGCGCGGCGATCTGGTCCAGGAACCAGGGGTCCATCCCGCCGGACGCCGCGGCCACCTCGGCGATCGAGGCGCCCAGCCGCAGCGCCCGCTCGACCGTGTAGATCCGGCCGTCGTGCGGCATCCGCAGCGCGGCGAGGGTGTTCTCCTTGGTCGCCCCGGCCGGGTCCGGCTGGGTCCAGAACCCACCGGACTTGGTCTCCATCGAGCGCATCGCCTTGTTCAGCGCCTCGGTGAAGTTGCGCCCGAGGCTCATGGCCTCGCCCACCGACTTCATGGTGGTGGTCAGCTCCGGGTCCGCGCCGGGGAACTTCTCGAACGCGAACCGGGGGATCTTCACCACCACGTAGTCCAGGGTCGGCTCGAACGCCGCCGGGGTCTTCAGGGTGATGTCGTTGGGGATCTCGTCGAGGGTGTAGCCGATGGCCAGCTTCGCGGCGATCTTGGCGATCGGGAAGCCGGTGGCCTTCGACGCGAGGGCCGAGGAGCGGGACACCCGTGGGTTCATCTCGATCACGACGATCCGGCCGTCGGCCGGGTTCACCGCGAACTGGATGTTGCAGCCGCCGGTGTCGACCCCGACCTCGCGGAGCACCGCGATGCCCAGGTCGCGCAGGCGCTGGTACTCCCGGTCGGTCAGCGTCATGGCCGGCGCGACGGTGACGCTGTCGCCGGTGTGCACGCCCATCGGGTCGACGTTCTCGATCGAGCAGACCACCACCACGTTGTCGTGGCGGTCGCGCATGAGTTCGAGCTCGTACTCCTTCCAGCCGAGCACGCTCTCCTCGATGAGCACCTCGTGCACGGGGCTGGCGGCCAGGCCGGCGCCGGCGATCCGCTCCAGGTCCTCGTCGGTGTGCGCCATGCCGGAACCGAGGCCGCCCATGGTGAACGACGGCCGGATGACCACCGGCAGGCCCAGCTCGCCGACGGTGTCGCGGACCTCGTCCATCGAGTGGCAGACCCGGGAGCGGGGCACCAGCGCCGCCGGGTCGGCCAGGCCGAGGCGTACGCCGGCCTTGGCCACGATGTCCTTGAACAGCTGCCGGTCCTCGCCCCGGTTGATGGCGTCGATGTTGGCGCCGATCAGCTCGACGCCGTACTTCTCCAGGACGCCGGCCTCGTGCAGGGCGACGGCGGTGTTCAGCGCGGTCTGCCCGCCCAGGGTGGGCAGCAGCGCGTCGGGGCGCTCCTTGGCGATGACCAGCTCGACGAACTCCGGGGTGATCGGCTCGACGTACGTGGCGTCGGCGAACTCCGGGTCGGTCATGATCGTCGCCGGGTTGGAGTTGACCAGGCTGACCCGGATCCCCTCGCTGCGCAGCACCCGGCAGGCCTGGGTGCCGGAATAGTCGAACTCGCAGGCCTGGCCGATGACGATCGGCCCGGAGCCGATCACCAGGACGTGCTTGAGGTCGGTCCGCTTAGGCATTCCTACCGCCTTCGATGAGTTCGGCGAAGCGGTCGAAGAGGTAGTCCGCGTCGTGCGGGCCGGCCGCCGCCTCCGGGTGGTACTGGACGGTGAAGGCGGGCACGTCCTTGGCCCGCAGCCCCTCGACCACGTTGTCATTGAGGCAGACATGGGACACCTGGACGCCGCCGAACTCGGTGTCGATCACCTGGTCGGGGACGACGGCCCCGGTTTGTGCGCCCGGCACCTGGACCGCGAAGCCGTGGTTGTGGCTGGTCACCTCGACCTTGCCGGTGGCCCGGTCGAGCACCGGCTGGTTGATGCCGCGGTGGCCGTAGCCGAGCTTGTAGGTGCCGAAGCCGAGCGCCCGGCCGAGGATCTGGCTGCCGAAGCAGATGCCGAAGAGCGGGATCCGCCGGCCGAGCACCTCGCGCGCCAGGGCGACCGGCCCGTCGGCGGTGGCCGGGTCGCCCGGCCCGGGCGAGAAGAAGACCGCGTCCGCGCCGGTGGCCAGCAGGTCCTCGATCGAGGAGCCGGCGGGCAGCACGTGGGTGGTGACTCCGCGGGCGGCGAGCCGGCGCGGCACGTTGCGCTTGATGCCCAGGTCCAGGGCCGCGACCGTGAACCGGTGCTCGCCCTGTGCCGACACCACGTACGGCTCGGCGGTGGTGACCTCCGCGGAGAGGTCCGCGCCGACCATCTGCGGCGCGCGGTGGACCCGGTCGAGCAGGGCGACCGGGTCGTCGTCGACACTGGAGATGCCGACCCGCATGGCGCCGCGCTCGCGCAGGTGCCGGGTGAGCGCTCGGGTGTCCACGCCGCTGATGCCGACCACGCCCTCGGCGGCGAGCCGGTCCTCCAGGCCGCCGGTGGCCCGCCAGTTGGAGCCGATCCGGGCCGGGTCGCGCACCACGTAGCCGGCCACCCAGATCCGGCCGGACTCGTCGTCCTCGCCGTTGACGCCGGTGTTGCCGATGTGCGGCGCGGTCTGCACCACCACCTGACGGTGGTAGGAGGGGTCGGTGAGGGTCTCCTGGTAGCCGGTCATGCCGGTGTTGAAGACGGCCTCGCCGAAGGTCTCCCCGACGCTGCCGTACGCCTCGCCGTGGAACGTGCGCCCGTCCTCGAGGACGAGGATCGCGGGCCTCCGCTTGGTCATCGAACTGCCTTTCCGTCCAGGACCGTCGGCTCGCCGCGCAGGAAGGTCGCCACGATGCGACCCGGCAGCGTCATGCGGGCGTACGGGGTGTTGCGACTGCGACTGGCCAGTTCCGCCGGCTCGACGATGCGGCGGGCGGCCGGGTCGACCAGGGTCAGGTTGGCCGGCACGCCGGGGGCCGGGTCGAGGCCGTGGGAGTCCAGCCCGGCGATCCGGGCCGGGGCGCGGGACATCCGCTCGGCGATCAGGTCCCACTGCGGCCCGAGCACGTCCAGCGCGATGGAGAGTGCCGTCTCCAGGCCGAGCATGCCCGGCCGGGCGTACGCCCACTCGCACTCCTTGTCCTCCACGGCGTGCGGCGCGTGGTCGGTGGCGACGATGTCGATCACGCCCTCGGCCAGGGCCGCCCGCAGCGCGGCGACGTCGGCCGCGGTGCGCAGCGGCGGGTTGACCTTGTAGACCGGGTCGTAGGTGGTGGCCTTCTCGTCGGTCAGCAGCAGGTGGTGCGGTGTCACCTCGGCGGTGACCTTCACGCCGCGCGCCTTGGCGTGCCGCAGCACCTCGACGCTGCCGGCCGTGGAGACGTGGCAGATGTGCAGGCGGCTGCCGACGTGCTCGGCCAGCAGCACGTCGCGGGCGATGATCGCCTCCTCGGCGACCGCCGGCCAGCCGGTCAGCCCGAGCCGGGTGGACACCTCACCCTCGTGCATCTGCGCGCCCTCGGTGAGCCGGGGCTCCTCGGCGTGCTGGGCGACCACCCCGTCGAACGCCTTGACGTACTCCAGGGCCCGGCGCATCAGCTTCGGGTCGGCGACGCAGTGCCCGTCGTCGGAGAAGATCCGTACCCGGGCCGCCGAGTCGGCCATCGCGCCCAGCTCCGCCAGGCGCTCGCCGGCCAGGCCGACGGTGACCGCGCCGACGGGCTGCACGTCGACCAGGCCGGCCTCCCGCCCGAGCCGCCAGACCTGCTCGACCACGCCGGCCGTGTCGGCCACCGGCGAGGTGTTCGCCATGGCGCAGACCGCCGTGTAGCCGCCGAGCGCCGCCGCCCGGGAGCCGGACTCGACGGTCTCGGCGTCCTCCCGGCCCGGCTCGCGCAGGTGGGTGTGCAGGTCGACCAGGCCGGGCAGGGCCACCAGGCCGGTGGCGTCGAGCACCGTGGCGTCCGGCGCGGTCAGCCCGGCGCCGGTCTCGGCCACGACGCCGTCGCGGATCAGCAGGTCGGTCGGCGCGCCGCCGACCACACTCACGTTCCGGATCAGGTACGCGGTCACCGGTTGTTCCCTCCGAGCAGCAGGTAGAGGACGGCCATCCGCACGGAGACCCCGTTGGCGACCTGTTCGACGATGGTGGAGCGGGGCGAGTCGGCCACCTCGGGCGTGATCTCCATCCCCCGGTTCATCGGGCCGGGGTGCATGACGATCGCGTGCTCGGGCAGCCGGCGCATCCGCGGGCCGTCCAGCCCGTAGCGGCGGGCGTACTCGCGGGCCGAAGGGAAGTAGGAGTCGTTCATCCGCTCCCGCTGCACCCGCAGCATCATCACCACGTCCACACCGGGAAGAACGGTGTCGAGGTCGTAGGAGACGTCGGTGCCGGGGGCGAGCGCGGGCGAGATGTCGACCGGGATGAGGGTCGGCGGGCCGACCAGGGTGACCTTCGCGCCGAGGGTGGAGAGCAGCAGCACGTTGGAGCGGGCCACCCGGGAGTGCAGCACGTCGCCGACGATCGCCACGTGCAGGCCGTCCAGGCGGCCCAGCCGGGAGCGCATCGTGTAGGCGTCGAGCAGCGCCTGGGTGGGGTGCTCGTGGGTGCCGTCGCCGGCGTTGACCACCGAGCCGTCGACCCAGTTGGCCAGCCGGTGCGGGGCGCCGGAGGCGGGGTGCCGGACGACCACCGCGTCGGCCCCCATGGCCTGGAGGGTGAGCGCGGTGTCCTTCAGGCTCTCCCCCTTGGCCACGCTGGAGCCCTTGGCGGAGAAGTTGATCACGTCGGCGCTCAGCCGCTTGGCGGCCGCCTCGAACGAGATCCGGGTCCGGGTGGAGTCCTCGTAGAAGAGGTTGACCACGGTGCGGCCGCGCAGCGCGGGCAGCTTCTTGACCTCACGGCCGGCCACGGTGGCCATCTCGGCCGCGGTGTCCAGGATCTGGATGGCGGTGGCCGCGTCCAGGTCGGCCCCGGAGAGCAGGTGGCGAATCAACTGAGCCTCCCTTCGTTCGCGACTGCGGGGCTCCGCTTCGCTGCACTCCTCGCGCTCACAGCGCACCCCCGTGCAGGCGGACCTCGTCGGCGCCGTCGGTCTCGGCCAGGGTGACCTTCACGTTCTCGGCGAGCGCCGTGGGAATGTTCTTGCCGACGTAGTCGGCGCGGATCGGCAGCTGGCGGTGCCCCCGGTCGACCAGGACGGCGAGCTGCACCGAGGCTGGACGGCCGACGTCGCTGAGCGCGTCCAGGGCGGCCCGCACGGTGCGGCCGGAGAAGAGCACGTCGTCGACGAGGATCACCCGCCGGCCGTCGATCCCGCCCGGTGGCAGGTCGGTGGGGCCGACCGCGCGGGTGGCGTTCCGGCGCAGGTCGTCGCGGTAGAGCGTGATGTCGAGCACGCCGACCGGGACGGTGACGTCCTCGAAGGTGCTGATCCGGGCGGCGAGGCGCCGCGCGAGCGGGACGCCGCGGGTGGGGATGCCGAGCAGCACGGTGTCGGCGGCGCCCTGGGTCTTCTCCAGGATCTGGTGGGCGATGCGATCGACCACCCGCGACACGTCGGCGGCGGCGAGGATCACCTTCACCGAGGGTTGTCGCGGCGGCGACGAGTGGGCAGCCGGTGGGTAGGCCACGGCGGACCTCCTTCCCCGCCTCACGGGACGGGTCGTTAAAGGACGTCTGGTTGACTCCGGCGGGCCACGGGGGCCCGGACCGGGGCTCCACGCCACGTTACCAGCGGTCACCGGCCCGGCCGTCGCCGGTCCTGACCAGCGGGTCAGCGTGGAGAAATGCGGACAAGCCGCACACCCTCCCCAACGGGGTCGTCACCAACACTTGACCCCGTGTCGCAATCCCCGTACCGTCACGCTCCGTAGCGATAGCTGGGAGAACCCCGAGCAGCACTGGGAGTGTCCGAATGCCCTCTGAATACGCCAAGTCGCTGGGCGCCCGCCTGCGCTCCATCCGCCAGCAGCAGGGCCTGTCCCTGCAGGGTGTGGAGGAGAAGTCGAACGGGCGGTGGAAGGCCGTGGTGGTCGGCTCGTACGAGCGCGGCGACCGGGCCGTCACCGTGTCCCGCCTGGCGGAGCTGGCCGACTTCTACCGCGTTCCCGTCTCGGAGCTGCTGCCCGACGGCAGCGGGGTGCGCCACGAGCCCACCAGCAAGATCGTTCTGGACCTGGAGCGGCTCTACGACGAGGCCTCCGAGGACCTCGCCTACGTCGCCCGGTACGCCCGCGCCATCCAGCAGCAGCGCGGCGACTACAACGGTCGGGTGCTCTCCATCCGCGCCGACGACCTGCGCGCCCTCGCGATCGTCTACGACGCCTCGCCGTCGGGCCTGATCGAGCGGCTCACCGAGCACGGTGTCCTGGTCGCCGACCCCCGCGCGTTCTTCGCGTCCTGACCCGCCCGACTCGAAGGGCCCGCGCCGTTCGGCGCGGGCCCTTCGTGGTGTCGCAGCCTCAGCGGGTGGCGTACTCCGCGATCCGGCCGAGGATGCCGTTGAGGAAGCGCGGTGAGTCGTCGGTCGACATCTGGCGGGCCAGCTCGACGGCCTCACTGATCGCCACCGCGTCGTCGATCTCGTCGACGTAGAGCAACTCGTAGACGGCGATCCGGGCCAGGTTGCGGTCGACCGCCGGCATCCGGTCCAGCGTCCAGCCCTCGGCGTAGCTCGCGATCACCTCGTCGATCCGGTCCAGGTGCGCCGCGACGCCCTCGACCAGGCCGACCGCGTAGCCCACGTGCTCCGGGCGGGGCTTCTCGATCCGCTCGAGGTAGCCGGCGAGCACCTCCACCGGCGGCCGGTCCCGCAGGTCGGCCTCGAAGAGCACGTCCAGCGCCCGCTTGCGCGCCTTGCGGCGCGCCGGCATCTGCTGCTTGGGACCCTCGGCCATCAGGCTCGGCCGAGGTAACGGCCGTCGCGGGTGTCGACCTTGATCTTCTCGCCGGTGGTGATGAAGAGCGGCACCTGGACGGTCGCGCCGGTCTCGACGGTGGCCGGCTTGTTACCGCCGGTCGACCGGTCGCCCTGCAGGCCCGGCTCGGTGTAGGTGATCTCCAGCACCACCGAGGTCGGCAGCTCGATGTAGAGCGGCACGCCCTCGTGGGTGGCGACGGTGGCCTCGGCCTCGGGGAGGAGGTAGTTGGCCGCCTCGCCGACGGTGCCGCCGGGGACGGTGATCTGGTCGAACGTCTCCAGGTCCATGAAGACGTAGTCCTCGCCGTCGGCGTAGAGGTACTGCATGGTGCGCTTGTCGACGGTGGCGGTCTCGACCTTGGTGCCCGCGTTGAAGGTCTTGTCGACCACCTTGCCGGACAGCACGTTCTTCAGCGTGGTACGCACGAACGCACCGCCCTTACCGGGCTTGACGTGCTGGAACTCGACGACGGCCCACAGCTCGCCGTCGAGGTTGAGTACCAGGCCGTTCTTGAGGTCGTTGGTGGTGGCCATTTCCTGCCTTGATCATCAATTGGCGGACAGACTTATGAAGTCTACTAGCTGTGTCGAACCGGGTCCGCCGTGCTGAGCGCCGGCCACGGCCTACCGGCCCGGTTCACCCGTCCCGGACGTGCGGAACGTCACCCAATGCAGCCGACCCGACCACCCCAGCGCCACCCCCACCACCGCCTTTGCTCTGCAGCCAGATACGCAACAGCGACTCTCCGTGATCGAGGCTTGCCGTCGTGCAGGCGGGCGCATTCGCATCGTCGCAGGTCAGCAAGGCAGTGCGTGGATGGCTGCAGAGCAAAGCCAGAGGAGGGCATCCGGCGGGGTCGGCAGCTGAATCACCGTGCGTGACGCGAGTGACAAAACACGGAGAGCAACCGGCGCGGGCCGGCGCGGCCGGCGAGATTCGGCTCGGGGTCGCCAGGCGTCGTCAGGCGGCGAGGCGGCCGGCCAGGTGGTGCAGGGCCAGCCGGTAGCCGTCCACGCCCAGCCCGCAGATCACCCCGGTGGCCACGGCGGAGACCACCGAGTGGTGCCGGAACTCCTCGCGGGCGTGGATGTTGGAGATGTGCACCTCGACCAGCGGGCCGCGGAGCATGGCGCAGGCGTCCCGGACCGCGATCGAGTAGTGCGACCAGGCGGCCGGGTTGAGCACCACGGCCGCGCCCTCGTCGGCCGCCGCGTGCAGCCAGCCCAGCAGCTCGTGCTCGGCGTCGGTCTGCCGGACCACCACGTCCAGCCCCAGCTCGCGACCGGTCTTCTCGCACATCGTGACCAGGTCGGCGTAGCTGGTCACCCCGTAGACGTCGACCTGGCGGGTGCCGAGCCGACCCAGGTTCGGCCCGTTGAGCACGTACACCCTCATGAGCTGATCTCCCGGTAGGCCTGGGCCAGCAGCTCGTCCGGCGGCGCCTCCAGGATCGCCGGGCGGGCCAGGCCGTCCAGCACCACGAAGCGCAGCCGGCTGCCCCGGGCCTTCTTGTCCACCCGCATCGCGGCCAGCAGCTCGGGCCAGGCGTCGGCCCGGTAGCCGGTGGGCAGGCCGAGCGCCGCCACGACGGCCCGGTGCCGCTGCGCGGTGGCCGCGTCCAGCCGCCCGGCGAGCCGGGCCAGGGTGGCCGCGTAGACCAGGCCCACCGCGACGGCGTGACCGTGCCGCCAGCGGTAGCCCTCCACCTTCTCGATGGCGTGTGCCAGGGTGTGCCCGTAGTTGAGCACCTCGCGCACCCCGGACTCGCGCAGGTCGCCGGAGACCACGCCGGCCTTGACCCGCACCGCCCGCTCGATCAGCTCGCGGGTCACCGGCCCGGTCGGGTCCAGGGCGGCGGCCGGGTCCCGCTCCACCAGGTCGAGGATGACCGGGTCGGCGATGAACCCGCACTTGACCACCTCGGCCATCCCGGCGGCCAGGTCGGCCCGCGGCAGGCTGTCCAGCGTCGCCAGGTCGCAGATCACCCCGGCGGGCGGGTGGAAGGCGCCCACCAGGTTCTTGCCGGCCGCGGTGTTGATCCCGGTCTTGCCGCCGACGGCGGCGTCGACCATGCCCAGCAGGGAGGTCGCCACCGGCACCCAGCGCACCCCGCGCAGCCAGCTGGCCGCGACGAACCCGGCCAGGTCGGTGACCGCGCCGCCGCCCACCCCGACCACCGCGTCGGTACGGGTGAAGCCGGCCTCGCCGAGCCGGTCCCAGCAGGCCGCGGCCACGTCCACGTGCTTGCCCGCCTCG
Source organism: Micromonospora sp. MH33 (assembly GCF_003013775.1). Taxonomy (NCBI): domain Bacteria; kingdom Bacillati; phylum Actinomycetota; class Actinomycetes; order Micromonosporales; family Micromonosporaceae; genus Micromonospora; species Micromonospora sp. MH33. Next base: position 9,222 of record NZ_MUYZ01000064.1, on the reverse strand, counting down.
GCGTCCGGCACCTCGATGAGCAGCGGCGCCACCCCGGCCGCGCGCACCCGCCCGGCCAGCTCCTCGGCCAGCCCCTTGAGCGGCGGCGCGTGCAGGAAGGCCACCCGATCGGCGCCGGGCAGCAGCCGGGGCGGCGGGTCGAGCAGGTCGCGTCCCACCAGCACGTCGTACGGCCGGTCGCCGCCGACCGGGATCCGGGTCACCTCGTCCATCGCGGGCAGCCTAGTCGAGCGGGCGGCGCCGGGGCGGCGACTGTCCACTCCGTGGCCGGCGCGGCGTCACAGACGTTTGACCGGACGGGTGCGGGCGGTAACTGGGGGACGAAACCCCCAACGGCGGAGGTGCAGGGATGACCCGACCAACCATCGACGGCGCGGACCCACCCGGGCGGCGGCTTCCCGGCCGCCGCGCTCATACCCCTGGTGCTGGTCAGGGCTTGAGCAGGGCGGCGATCTCGGCGGCGATCTCCTCGGGCCCACGCCCGTCGGTAAGCACGGTCGCGGTGGCCACCTCGGCGTAGAGCGGGCGGCGCTGCTCCATCAGGTGCTTGAGCGTGGCGCGCGGGTTCAGCGCCAGCAACGGCCGGCCGGAACCCAGGCCGATTCGCTTCACCGCGTCGGGCAGCTCCACCGACAGGTGCACCACGGTGTGCCCGATCAGCGCGGCGCGGTTCTCCTCGGCGAGGACCGCGCCGCCGCCGAGGGCGAGCACCCCCGGGTGCGCGGCCAGCCCCGCCGCCACCGCGGCCCGTTCGAGGGTACGGAAGTGCTCCTCCCCCTCGTCCACGAAGATCTCCGGGATCGGCTTGCCGGCGAGCTGCTCGATGTCGGTGTCGGTGTCCCGGAACTCCACGCCGAGCGCCGCGGCGAGCGCCTGCCCCACCGTGGTCTTGCCCGAGCCGGGCGCCCCCACCAGCACGCAGACCGGCCGGGTGCTCATTTGATCACCAGCGCGTCGAGGTAGCCGGACAGGTTGCGGCGCATCTCGGCGACCGAGTCGCCGCCGAACTTCTCCACCGCCGCCTCGGCCAGCACCAGCGCCACCATGGCCTCGGCCACCACGGCCGCGGCCGGCACCGCGCACACGTCGGAGCGCTGGTTGATCGCGGTGGCCGGCTCGCCGGTGACCACGTCGACAGTGGCCAGCGCCCGGTTCAGCGACGAGATCGGCTTCATGGCCGCCTTCACCCGCAGCGGCTCGCCGGTGGTGATGCCGCCCTCCAGGCCGCCGGCCCGGTCGGTCACCCGGCGCACGCCGGTGGCGGTGGGCAGGATCTCGTCGTGCGCCTCCGAGCCGCGGGAGCGCGCCTGCAGCCAGCCGTCGCCGATCTCCACGCCCTTGATGGCCTGGATCGACATCAGCGCGGTGGCCAGCCGGGCGTCGAGTTTGCGGTCCCACTGCACGTGGCTGCCCAGGCCCGGTGGCACCCCGTACGCCAGCACCTCGACCACGCCGCCGAGCGTGTCGGCGGCCTTCTTGGCGGCGTCGACCTCGGCGACCATCCGGGCGCTGGCCTCCGGGTCGAGGCAGCGCAGCGGGTCGGCGTCGATCCGGGCGGCGTCCTCCGGCGTGGGCCGCAGGCCCGGCTTGGCGGCGACCGGGCCCAGCTCCACCACGTGGGAGACGATCTCGATGCCGAGGGCCTGCCTGACCAGGGCCTTCGCGACCGCGCCCACGGCGACCCGGGCGGCGGTCTCCCGGGCGCTGGCCCGCTCCAGGATCGGCCGGGCGTCGGTGTGGCCGTACTTCTGCATGCCGGCCAGGTCGGCGTGGCCGGGGCGGGGGCGGGTGAGCGGGGCGTTGCGCGCCTGCCGGGCCAGTTCCTCCGGGTCGACCGGGTCGGCGGCCATCACGGTGCGCCACTTCGGCCACTCCGAGTTGCCCACCCGGACGGCCACCGGGCTGCCGATCGTCACGCCGTGCCGGAGCCCGCCGATGATCTCGACCTCGTCCTGCTCGAAGGACATCCGGGCGCCCCGGCCGTAGCCGAGCCGGCGCCGGGCCAGCTCGCCGGAGATCTCCGTGGTGGTCACCTCGATGCCGGCGGGCACCCCCTCCAGCAGCGCGACGAGGGCGGGTCCGTGCGATTCACCTGCAGTCAGCCAGCGCAACACAGCGGTCAGTCTGTCACGCCCGGTGTCCGCCGCGTCGCCCTGCCCGCCGCGTCCCGCCCTGCGGACGCGCCCGTCCGGGCGGCGGGCGCGCGGCGGGGTTCGGAGACCCGAGCGGGCCCCGCCGTCAGGCCGCGGCGCGCGCCTCGGCCAGCGCGGCGCGCATCGCCGCCCGGGGCGCGGAGACGCCGGTGAAGTGCTCGAACTGGCCGACCGCCTGGGCCAGCAGCAGGTCCAGCCCGGAGACCACCCGGCAACCGGCGGCGAGCGCCGCCGCGGCGAGCGGGGTGGGCCACGGGTCGTAGACCACGTCGAAGAAGACCGTGGCCGGCCGCCAGTCGAAGTTCTCCGCGAGCGGGTCGGCCACGCCCTTCGGCACCGTGGAGACCACGAGATCGGCCCGGGCGTGCGCCGGGTCGCCGTCCCAGGGCGCGCCGACCAGCGGGACACCGAGCGCCTCGGCCATCGGGCACAGCTCCCGCACGGCCTCGGGCCGGCGGGCCACCACGGTCACCTCGGCCGCACCGATCCGGGCCGCCGCCGCGATGGCCGCCCGGGCGGTGCCGCCCGCGCCGAGCACGGTAACCGTGGCGCCCGACGCGCAGCCGGCGGCGGTGAGCACGTCGACCATGCCGGCGACGTCGGTGTTGTCGGCGTACCAGGTGCCGTCGGGCCGGCGTACCAGGGTGTTGGCGGCGCCCACCGCGGCGGCGACCGGCGAGACCTCGTCGGCCAGCGCGAGCGCGGCCTCCTTGCCCGGCATGGTGACCGACAGGCCGGCCCACTCCGGGCCCAGCCCCGCGACCAGGCCGGCCAGTTCGTCGGCCGCGCACTCGATCCGGGTGTACGACCACCCGGTCAGCCCGGCCGCCACGTACCCGGCGTTGTGGATCACCGGGGAGAGCGAGTGGGCGATCGGCCGGCCGACCACGGCGGCCTGCATCAGCTGCAGTTCTCCCCGGTGAGCACCTTGTTGTCGCACATCTGCTTCTGCAGCTTCCGGAAGTCGGCGTCGTCCGAGCCGTAGCCCATGGTGCCCTTCTGGTCGATCGTCATGAAGAAGATCCAGTCGCCGGGCGGCGGCTCCAGGGCGCCCTTGAGCGCCGCCTGGCCGGGGTTGCTGATCGGGGTGATCGGCAGGCCGGCCACGTTGTGCGTGTTGTACGGGTTCTTCAGGTCGTTGATCTCGCTCTGCAACAGGTCGTCCGAGTCCTTCGGATTCTTACCCTGCAGGCGGAAGTAGTAGTTGATGCCGCTGTCGATGCCGAGGCACTTGCAGCCGATCTTGCCGGCGTAGACCCGGTTGTAGATCACCCGGGAGACCTTGGGCAGGTCCACCGCGTTGACCGACTCGGCCTCGGCGATGGAGGCGGTGATGAGCGCCTCGTACGGGGAGATCTTGCGCTCCTTCTGCGCCCGGTCGACGAAGTTGAGCTCCTGGGTGACGCGGAGGAACTCGTCCACCATCATCGACAGGATCTGCTCGGCGGTGGCCTTCGGCGGGATCTCGTAGGTGGACGGGTAGAGGAAGCCCTCGATGCTCTTCGGGCCCTTCTTGCCGTCCTCCCGGTTGAACCAGAAGGCGGGCACGCCCAGCTTGACCGGATCCTTCGCGGCGTCCTGGAAGTCCTTGACCGGGATCTTCGTCTGCTTGGAGAGGATCTGGTAGATGTTCAGGCTGATCGTGCCCTCGGGGATGGTCACCCCGTTGACCACCCGGCTCTTCGGGTCGAGCATCAGCGTGATCACGTCCGCGGCCTTCATCTGCTTGCGGACCTTGTACCGGCCGACCTGGATGTTCTTGCTGCGCGAGTTCGCGTCGGCGGCCTCGATGAACGCCTTGGTGCTCTTCACCACCCCGGCGTCGTAGAGGGTGTTCCCGATGTCGGTGAGGGTGTCGCCGGACTTCACCTCGACCAGCGCCTCACCCGAGCCCGGACCGTCGTAGTCGGGGGTGACGAAGTGGTTGCGGATCCGGTCGAAGCCGACGTACGCGCCGCCGCCGATGCCGCCCAGCAGCACGAGCGCCATCAGCAGGGCGAAGATGGTCTTGCCCCGGCCGCCACCCGACCCGCCGTTGCGCTTGCGCACGGCGCTGCGCCGGTGCCGTCCCTTCTCCCCCCTCTCCGCCTCGTCGAAGCCCAGATCAAGATCGTCGATCATTGCGTCCGCCTCCGCTGCGCGTCCAGCCAGCTCTGCAGAATCTCCACCGCGGCGGCCTGGTCGACCACCGCCCGTTGGCGCTTTCCCCGGACGCCCCGTTCGGCCAGCCTACGACTCGCGACCACGGTCGACATCCTCTCGTCCGTCAGCGTCACCGGAATCGGCCCCATTACATCGGCCAACCGGGCAGCATAGGCCGAGACGTTTTCCGCCGCGGGGCCGTGCTTTCCGGCGAGATTGACCGGCAGGCCGACCACGATCTCGACCGCCTCGTGCTCGGCGGCGAGCCGGACCAGCTCGGCGATGTCGGTGGGCACCGCGTCCGGCGCGGCCGTCAGGTCCCGGGCGAGGGTTGCCAGCGGGGTGGCCAGAATGCCGTGCGGGTCGGAGCGGGCCACCCCGACACGGACCTGGCCGACGTCGACGCCGAGCCGGACACCACGGGACAGTTCAGCCATCTACCGGACACCCTTTCCTCCGGTACGGGCCAGGGCGGACCCGGCGGTCCGCCCTGGCGTCGATCGGTGCGTACATCAGGCGTCGGCGATCGCCTTCTCCACGGTGGCCAGCAGGTTCGGCGCCTCCGCGGCGGGCAGGCCGCCGCCCTGGGCGAGGTCGTCGCTGCCGCCGCCCCGGCCGGAGAAGGCCGCCTTCACCAGGTCCTTCGCGGCCAGGCCCCGACCCCGGGCGGCCTGGTTCACGGCCACCACCAGGGACGCCTTCCCGTTGGCCCGGGCGGCCACCGCCACCACGGCCGGGCGGGCCGGGTCGATCCGGCCCCGAATCTCCTGGGCCAGGGTCCGCACGTCGTTGCCGGCCGCGCCCTCGGGCGCCTCGGTGCCGACGTACGCGACGCCGCGGACGTCCTTCGCCTGCGCCGCCAGCGCCGCGGCCCCGCCCAGCACGAGCTGGGCGCGGAGCTTCTCCAGCTCCTTCTCCGCGTCGCGGAGCTGGGTGACGGTCTGCTCCACCCGGTCGGCGACCTGGTCGCCCGGCACCCGGAACAGCTCGGCGAGCCGGGAGACCAGCAGGTGCTCGCGGGCCAGGAAGCCGAAGGCGTCCATGCCGACCAGCGCCTCGATCCGGCGCACGCCGGAACCGACCGACGCCTCGGAGAGGATCTTGACGAGGCCGAGCTGGGCCGAGCGGGCCACGTGCGTGCCGCCGCACAGCTCCCGGGCGTAGTCGCCGACCTCGACGACCCGGACCCGCTCGCCGTACTTCTCGCCGAACAACGCCATGGCGCCGATCCGGCGCGCCTCCTCCTGGGTGGTGATGAAGGCGTGCACCTCCAGGTCGGCCAGGAGCACCTCGTTGACCTGCTGCTCCACGTCGTGCAGCACGCTCGGCGCCACCCCGGTCGGGGTGTTGAAGTCGAACCGCAGCCGGCCCGGCGCGTTCAGCGAACCCGCCTGGGTGGCCGACTCGCCGAGGAAGTTGCGCATGGTCTGGTGCACCAGGTGGGTGGCCGTGTGCGAGCGGGAGATGGCCCGCCGGCGGGACACGTCGATCTCGGCGTAGCCCGTCTCGCCGGCACGCACCTCGCCGCGGAGCACCTTGGCCCGGTGCACGATCAACCCCGGCACCGGCTGCTGCACGTCGAAGACCTCGACCTGGCCGCCGCCGACCGTGATGAGACCCTGGTCGGGCTGCTGGCCGCCGCCCTCGGCGTAGAACGGGGTGGTGTCGAGCACCAGCTCGATGGTGTCGCCCTCGACCGCCGCGGCCACCTCGGCGCCGCCGGCCAGCAGCGCGCGCACCCGGGACTCCCGGTTCAGCTCGGTGTAGCCGGTGAACTCCACCGCCCCGCCGCCGTCCAGCACCGACCGGTACGCCGACACGTCGGTGTGCCCGGTCTTGCGCGCCTGGGCGTCGGCCTTGGCCCGGTTGCGCTGGTCGGCCATCAGCCGGCGGAAGCCCTCCGCGTCGACCTGGAGGCCCTGCTCGGCGGCGATCTCCAGGGTCAGGTCGATCGGGAAGCCGTACGTGTCGTGCAGCTGGAACGCCTTGTCGCCGGAGATCGACGCCTGCCCGGCCGACTTGGTCTCCGCGATGGCGGTGTCCAGGATCGTGGTGCCGGCCCGCAGCGTGGCGAGGAAGGCGTCCTCCTCGGCGTACGCGTACTGGGAGATCCGGCCGAACTCCTCGGCCAGCTCCGGGTAGGACGGGGCCATGCAGTCCCGGGCCACCGGCAGCAGCTCGGGCAGCGCCCGGTCCTGGTAGCCGAGGAGGCGGACCGCGCGGATGGCCCGGCGCATGATCCGGCGCAGCACGTAGCCGCGGCCCTCGTTGGACGGCGTCACCCCGTCACCGATCAGCATCAGCGCGGTACGCACGTGGTCGGCGATCACCCGCAGCCGTACGTCGTCCGGGTGCGACTCGCTGGCCACGTGGCCGGAGTGCGCGCCGTAGCGCTTGCCGGTCAGCTCGGCGGCCCGGTCCAGGATCGGCCGGACCTCGTCGATCTCGTAGAGGTTGTCGACGCCCTGGAGGATGGAGGCCATCCGCTCCAGGCCCATGCCGGTGTCGATGTTCTTCGCCGGCAGCTCGCCGAGGATCGGGTAGTCCTCCTTGCCGGTGCCGGGCCCCCGCTCGAACTGCATGAAGACGAGGTTCCAGAACTCCATGTAGCGGTCCTCGTCGACCGCCGGACCGCCCTCGCGACCGTACTCGGGGCCGCGGTCGTAGAACAGCTCGGAGCACGGGCCGCACGGACCGGGGATGCCCATCGACCAGAAGTTGTCGGCCTTGCCCCGGCGGACGATCCGCTCGGCGGGCACGCCGACCGAACGCCAGATCTGGAACGCCTCGTCGTCGTCCAGGTAGACGGTCGGCCAGATCCGCTCCGGGTCCAGCCCGAAGCCGCCCGCCTCGACCGGCTTGGTGACCAGGTCCCAGGCCAGCGGGATGGCGCCGTCCTTGAAGTAGTCGCCAAAGGAGAAGTTGCCGTTCATCTGGAAGAACGTGCCGTGCCGGCTGGTCTTGCCGACCTCGTCGATGTCCGGCGTCCGGATGCACTTCTGCACGCTGACCGCGCGCCGGTACGGCGGGGTCTGCTGGCCCAGGAAGTAGGGGACGAACTGCACCATGCCGGCGTTGACGAACAGCAGGTTCGGGTCGCTGATGGCGGGCAGCGGAGCGGACGGCACCACGGCGTGGCCGTTGGCCTCGAAGTGGGCGAGGTACCGCCGCTTGATCTCCGCCGTCTTCATCGCTGGTGCTCCTCCGGGAAAATCTCTCCGTCGCCGATACGCGGGTCCTCCCGCAGCTCGGCGAACTGGTCGTCGTACGCCTCGCCGCGGGCGAAGGCCTCGTGGATCTCCTGCTCGCGCTCGGCCATCCCGGCGCGGACGTCGTCCACGAAGCTCCGGACCGACTCGACGAGACCGCCGGCGGACTCGGACAGCCCGCTGGCGATGCCCGCCGGCGTGTACGCCTGCGCCGTCCGGGTGGCCTTACGGACCACCAGGACGCCCACGGCCAGCCCGATGCCCAGCCAGAACAACCGCCTCATGCTCTCATCCTCCCGCTGTTCGCCGGCCGGGTCAGCGGTTGCCGCGCCTGGCGGCCCGGCGCTGCTGCTTGATGGTGTCGCGCACCTCGCGCTCGGTCTCCGCGTGCCGGCGGGCGGCGGCGGCCTTGCGCACGCCGTAGCCGAACGCGGCGACCTTGACCAGCGGGTTCGCGGCGGCGGCGGAGACCACGGCGGCCAGGTTCGCCACGTTGGCGGTGACGTTCTGCGCGTGGGTGGTCATGGTGTCCACCTTGGCGAGTTGCAGGTTGACCCCGTCCAGGGAGGTCTGCACCTGCTCCAGGGCGACATTGACGTTCTTCACCGTGGTGTTCACGTCACCGAGCAGCGGCGCCGTGCGGTCGTTCAGGTCGGCGATCATGCGGGTCGTCGCGTCCACGGTGTGCCGCAGCCGCAGGATCGGCACCGCCAGCACGAGCACCAGCATCAGGAACGCGCCGGCCGCGATCAGCGCAGCGATCTCTCCACCACTCACGCCCATGTCCTCCTCAAGCAGTGTCCCGGGGCCCGACGCCTCGGGACGCGCGACCGTACCTACCCGGTCCGCCGCGTGCCGACCCGTGACCGGTCAGCGGGGCGGACGGGCCCCGCCAGCCCCAGACCCTACCGTCCGTGATGGAAACCGGCTCACGACGGTGAGGGTGTCGCCTCGCCGAGCGGATCGTCGGTGAGCGTCGGGTACGGGTCCTCACCGGTGAGTGACGGATCGGTGCTCGGCTGTGGTCCGGTGCGCTCGTCGTCGATCGCGTTGCGCACCTTCACCGACACCAACGAGCCGGCGCACTCCCCCGCTGCGGCCGCGGGCGCCGGAGACGGCGGGGCCTCGCCGTCCGCCGGAGCCGGCACGCAGGTGGGCTCGCGGACCCAGAGGTCGAGCGTGAGCTCGTCCCGGCGCCAGCAGGTGTAGCTCCCCTTGACCTGCTGCTCCGGGCAGCGGTCCACCTTCCAGCGCTCCCAGCCGTCGCGGCTCAGCGCTGCCTCGTATACCTGGGCGGTCTCCTTCCACGCCTTCTGCGACTCGACGGTGCGTTCCCGCAGCCGGCAGTCCTGGAAACACCACCGGCTGCCGCTCACGTTGTCCACCGTCTTCGCCGCCGCCCAGGACGGCACGCCCAGCGCGTCGAGGGTGTCGAAGACCGGGTCGTGGCTCAGCGTGCGCAGCCCGAAGAAGAGCGGCACCGCGCCGAGCAGCACCACGCTGACCAGGGCGAGGATGCCCATCCGCAGCCGCCGCCGCTCGCGCATCTGCCGGCGCAGTTCCGAGCGGGCGCCCCGCAGGCCACCCGCCGCGTCGTCGGCCTCCCCCGGCGCGGCCTCGGCCCGCGCCACCGCCGGCGCGCCGGGTCCCGGCGGTACGGCGCCCGGGCCACCCGGGCCGGGCCGGGTGGGCTCCGGCGCGAGCGGGGTGGACCGGCC
>NZ_MUYZ01000639.1:0-1304 GCF_003013775.1 Micromonospora sp. MH33 | reverse complement strand
GGCGGCCGGGCTCGTGGCCGACGCTCCCGCCGACCCGGCCACGGTCCGGGCGCTCGTCGAGGCGTTCCAGGACGGGGTACGCCGGGCCGAGCACGACGCCGCCCCGGCCGCGCCCACCCCGGGCCGGCCCCGGCTCAGCCAGCGGGTGCCCGGGGCGAACCTGGCCGTGTCCCCGGTGCGGACCGCCCCGCCCGCCAGTTCCCACCCGGGGGACCCGGCCGAGGTCCGCAACCTCATTACCGAGTTCGAGGCGGGCGTCGCCCGTGCTCTGCGCGAAGTCAGTCCAGACCAACGCTACGAAGAGGACGCATCACGGTGACCAGCCCATTCCTGCACGACAGCACCGACCAGAGCGCCACCGGCGGCCTCAGCCCCGAGGCGCGCACCTTCAACTGGCTGCTCGACTCGTTCACCTCCAGCACCGCGGGGGTGTTGGAGGCGATCGCGGTCTCCTCGGACGGCCTGCTGATGGCCATGTCCGCCATCAAGGACCGGTCCAACGCGGAGCGGCTCGCCGCCGTCGTGTCCGGCATGACCAGCCTCGCCGGGGGCGCCGCGAGCTGGTACGCGCTCGGCGGGTTGAACCGGGTGATCGTGGACATGGCCGAGGGGTACCTGCTGATCAGCGCGATCAGCAGTGGCTCGGTGCTCGGCGTGGTCGCCGACCGCTCGGCCAACCTCGGCACGGTGGCGTACGAGATGACACTCTTCGCCGGCCGGGCCGGCGGCGCCCTGAGCCCCCGGTTGATCGCCGAGCTGAAGAACGCCGTCCAGCAATGAACCCGGAGGCGGCCGGCGAGGACCCGGAGCCGGAACCCGGCACCCGGATCCGGCCCTTCCTGCGCGCGCCCTCCCCCGCGCCCGGGCCGGATGCCGGCGACGGCGAGCCGACCGGGCCGCGTCCGTTCGTGCTCACCGCCGGCCGGGTGGACGGCGATCCGGCGATCGGCCTGGAGACCCAGGTGACCGCCCGGCCGGAGAGCGGCTCGTGGGCGGTGATCGGCCGGCTGCCCCCGGAACTGGCGACGATCGTGGCGCTGAGCGCCGAACCGATCTCGGTCGCGGAGATCTCCGCCCGGACGCGGATGCACTTCGGCGTGACCCGGGTGCTGGTCGGCGACCTCCGCGCCGCCGGTCACCTCGACGTGCACCTCGGGGCCGCCGACGAGGTTCTCGACCCCGACCTCATCCTGCGAGTGATTGACGGACTCCGTGCGATCTCCTGAATGGCCGGCCGCCGCCGCGGGCGGGCCGGCCGCGAACAGCGCCGCCCTCCGGTACGGCGCCCCCGCCGCCCCCGCCGC
>NZ_MUYZ01000638.1:0-1317 GCF_003013775.1 Micromonospora sp. MH33 | reverse complement strand
TGTCAAGCCCCGGGTTTGATGGAGAGTTGGTTAGCTGGTTTTCAGGGGTGCGGTGACCGGCTGGGTCATCGCGTGGAGTGCCTCGTGCTCGGCGGGCGGGACATGTCCGAGCTCGCCGTGTAGGCGCCGGTTGTTGTACCAGTCGATGTACTCGACGGTGGCCATCTCCAGGTCGTCGAGCCCACGCCACGGGCCCTTGTTCCGGACGAGTTCAGCCTTGTACAGGGAGTTGAACGCCTCGGCCATCGCGTTGTCGTACGAGTCGCCCTTGGAACCGACCGAGGCGACGGCACCGGCCTCGGCCAGCCGCTGGCTGTAGCGAATCGCTCGATACTGGGCGCCCCTGTCCGAGTGATGGATCAGTCCGCCCAGGTCAGCGCCTTGATTCTCGCGGCGCCAGATCGCCATCTTCAACGCGTCGAGTGCCAGATCCGTGTAGAGCGACGTCGACACCTGCCAGCCGACGATCATGCGGGAGTACACGTCGAGGACGAACGCGGCGTAAACCCAGCCCACACTCGTGCGCACGTAGGTCAGGTCAGCGACCCACAGCTGATTCGGGCCGGCCGCCGTGAAGTCCCGTTTGACCAGGTCAGCGGGTCGGCTGGTCTCGGCCGCCGGCCGGGTCGTGCGCGGCGACTTGTCACGCAGCAGCCCTCGCAGCCCGGACTCGCGCATCAGCCGCTCGACCGTGCACCGAGCCACCGGCACCCCTTGGCGGTGCAGCTCGTGCCAGACCTTTCGGGCGCCGTAGACCCCGTAGTTGGCCGCGTGGATCCGCTCGATCATCGCGGTCAGCTCCTCGTCCCGACGGGAGCGGGCGCTGGCGGGGCGGGTCTTGGCGGCGTAGTAGGTCGACGGTGCGATCTGTGCCGGCGTGTCTTGCAGCGCCTGCAGGACCGGCTGGACACCGTGTTCGGCCCGTTGGGAGTCGACGAAGTCGACCTTCATCGCGACGGACGGTCCAGCTCCGCCGCGAAGAAACTCGCTGCGGACTTCAGGATCTGGTTCGCCCGCCGCAGCTCACGCACTTCCCGTTCCAGTCCAGCGAGGCGTTCGGCGTCGCTGCTGGTGGTGCCCGGACGGTCACCGGCGTCGGTCTCGGCCTTCTTCACCCAGGTGCGCAACGCCTCGGGATGGACTCCGAGCTGGCCCGCGATCCGGCGGATCGCTCCGACCGCGCTGGCCGGATCCCGGCGGGCCTCGACCGCCAACCGGGTCGCACGCTCACGCAGCTCATCGTTGTACTTCTTCGGTGCGGGCATCGCTGGTGTTCCTCCCAGGTTTCGATGTCTCCATCAAACCCGGTGCGGAACA
>NZ_MUYZ01000637.1:0-1339 GCF_003013775.1 Micromonospora sp. MH33 | reverse complement strand
GTCGCCCGGGCCGGCGCCGGCCGCCCACGCCGGCCTCGCCGACCGGCTCGCCGCCGAGGGCCGGTACGCCGAGGCGGTCCGGGAACGGCTGCGCGAGATGGTCCGCCTCCTGGTGGCGCGGCAGCTGGTGGAGCCCCGGCCCGGGCTGACCGTCACCGAGCTGACCACGGCCGTGGGGCGGGTCCGGCCCGGTGTGCGGCCCACCCTGCACGCCGCCGGAACGATCTTCTCCGACCTCTGGTACGCCCAGCGCCCGGCCACCGCGGCGCACGACCACCGGATGCGTGACCTCGCCGCCGACCTGCGGCGCGAGCTGGCCGCCGAGGGGGACCACCGGTGACCGCCACCCTCGACCCGGCCCGCCCGGCGGCGCCGACATCGCCCCGCCGCCGGTGGCACCGGATGCTGGTCCCGCTCGGGCTGGCCGTGCTGCTGATCGTGACCACCCTGGTCCTGCACGCCGTGGACCAGCCCGACCCGACCGACCGGGGCTTCCTGTCCCCGGTCGCCACCGGCGACGACGGGGGCAGCCGGCTGGCCGAGGCGCTGCGCGCGCAGGGGGTGCCGATCCGCCGGGAGACCGACACGCGGCAGGCCCTGCGGGCCGTGGGGCCCGGCCCGGTCACCCTCTTCGTGCCCGCCCCCGAGCTGGTGCACCCGGGGACCCTGGCCGCGCTCACCGTGCTGCCCGGCGGCAGCCGGCTCGTGCTGGTCGAGCCGTCCCGCCGGGTGCTGACCGGCCTGGCCCTGCCGCTGGAACCGACCGACCGCCGGTGGGCCACCCGGGCCCTGCCGCCGGATGCCGACGGACCCTGCCGGCTGCCCGAGGCGCTGCGCGCCGGCACCGCCGCCGTCGACCACCAGCGGTACGCCGGGCCGTCGCCCGTCGACCGGTGCTACGCGGGCGCGCTGCGCCGGATCTCCTGGGGCGCCGAGGTGGTGGTGATCGGTGCCAGCGACCCGTTCCGCAACGACCGGATCGACGAGTGGGGCAACCGGAGCCTCGCCACCGGCCTGCTCGGCGGCGACCGCCCGCTGGTCTGGCTCGACCTGCCCGGCCCCGAGCCGGCCCCGACCGGGCCGAGCTGGTCGCCGACCCCGGACGACGGCGGGACCCCGCTGCCCCGGCGCACCGGCGGGCGCGCGGACGACCGGGCGGACCCGGCGCCGAACTGGCACAACCCGCTCTGGGAGGCCTTCCCGCCCTGGTTCTGGGCGGTGCTGGCGCAGCTCGCCCTGGCCGGGCTGCTGCTAGTGCTCTGGCGGGCGCGCCGGCTCGGCCCGCCCGTGCCGGAGCCGCTGCCGGTGACCGTCCACTCCGCCGAGACGGTGCTCGGCC
>NZ_MUYZ01000636.1:0-1341 GCF_003013775.1 Micromonospora sp. MH33 | reverse complement strand
CCCTGGCGGCGAGCCGCGCCGACGCGCTGCGCGCCGCCGGCACCGACCAGGTGGCCGCCCTCGCCCTCGGTTACCGGTCCGCCTTCGGGGTCGCCGCCGGGCTGGTGACCGCCGCCCTGCTGGTCGCACTCCTCACGGCCCGCCCCACCCGCCGTCCCGCGCCCGCCGCGCTCCCCACCCGCGCGGTGCCCGAGCCCTGCCCCGCGCGCTGAAGCCGAATGCGATCTTGGCGAGTTTCCGTTCCTGCCGAACGGGAACTCGCCAAGATCCGGTCAACAGCCCCCGAGCCCGCAGCGGAGGAAGCGGGTTCAGGCGTCCAGGTCGCGCAGCACCCCGGACAGCAGGTCCAGGGCGGCCGGGTAGGCGTGCGCGGGTGGGTGGGCGTAGCCGACCACCAGGCCGGGAGGCCCGCTCTCCGGGTGGTGCCGGTGCAGGGCCAGCCCGCCGACGCCGAGTCCGCGCGCGGCGGCCGCGGCCAGCACCTCGGCCTCGGTCGGGCCGCCGGGTCGCAGGTGGACGGTGGCGTGCAGGCCGGCCGCCACCCCGGCCACGGCCGACCGGCCACCCAGCCGGTCCAGCAGCAGGTCCCGCCGCTGCCGGTAGCGGCGCCGGACGGTGCGGATCTGCCGGTCGTAGCCGTGCCCGTCGATCAGCTCGGCGAGGGCGAGCTGGCCGATCGTCTCGGTGTGCAGGTCCAGGTGGCGCTTGGCCTCCACCACCGGCTCCACCAGCCGGGCCGGCAGCACCAGCCAGGCCAGGCGGAGCGCCGGCCCCAGGGTCTTCGCCGCCGTGCCCACGTACGCGACCTGCTCCGGTGCGGTGCCCTGGACCGCGCCGACGGGCTGCCGGTCATAGCGGAACTCGCCGTCGTAGTCGTCCTCGACCACCAGGCCGCCGGTGGCCCGGGCCCATTCCGCCAGCGCGTGCCGGCGGGCCGGGTGCAGGGTCACCCCGGTGGGGAACTGGTGCGCCGGGGTCACCACGGCCGCCCCCACCCGGGCCAGCGGCCCGGCGCCGAGCAGGTCGGTGCGCGCGCCGAGCCCGTCGACCGGCAGCGGCAGCACCGTGCCGCCGTGCCGGCGGACCACCTCCCGGTGGAAGGCCAGCCCGGGGTCCTCCATGGCCACCGTCGGGGTGCCGGCGTCCCGGAGCACGCCGGTGAGCAGCACGAGGGCCTGGACGTACCCGGTGGTGACCACGATCCGTTCCGGGTCGGCCAGCACGCCCCGGGCCCGGCCCAGGTAGCCGGCGAGCGCCCGGCGCAGCTCCGGGCGGCCGCGCGGGTCGCCGTAGCCGTACGCCCCGGCGGGGGCCACGGCCAGCGCCCGCCGGGTGGCCCGC
>NZ_MUYZ01000635.1:0-1346 GCF_003013775.1 Micromonospora sp. MH33 | reverse complement strand
GGCGGCGCGGCCGGGCGGGGCGCCTCCCCGCCGGCCGCCAGCGCGATCGGCGCGCCGATCAGCACGGCGGCCACCACGCCCGCCGCGCCGAGCGTCAGCGTGGTGCGCCGGCGGTTCCGGAACCGGCGTTCCGCCGGGGTCAACTGGTCCTGCACTCTGGGTGCCTCCTCGGCCAGGTCGGAGAGGGTGGCGCGGATGAGGTCCTCGAAGGGCGTGGTCACCGCCGTACCTCCAGGAGTTCGACGTCCGGCAGCAGTTGCCGCAGCCGGGTCACTGCACGGTGGGTCCGGCTGCGTACCGTGCCGACCGTGCAGCCCAGCGCCTCCGCGACCTGGGTCTCGGTGAGGTCCTCGTAGTAGCGCAGGACCAGCACCGTGCGCTGGGCCGGCGGCAGCAGCCGCAGCGCCGACCGCATCGCCAGGCGTACGTCGGTGCCGCCGCTCGGGTCCGGCTGGACCGCCTCGTCGGCCCCGGTGAGCGCCGTCTCCCGGCGTCGCCCCAGCCGCCGCCACCAGCTCACCTGCTCCCGGTACATGACCGTGCGCAGGTAACCCTCCGGGTCGGCGTGCCGCAGCGCCCGCCATCTCGGGATGGTCCTGGCCAGCGCCGACTGGAACAGGTCCTCGGCCGCGTGCCGGTCGCCGGTGAGCAGGTAGGCCACCCGCATCAGCGCCGGCGTGCGGCTGGTCACGAACTCGGCCAGCCGGGCCCGGTCGTCCTCGTCCACCCACCCTCCCGCTCGTCGTCGTCACAGATACAGACGCCCCAGGTCAGGCCAGCTATCCCTGACGTGGCAACGGATTCCGCCGGAGAAAGTGTCGGTAGTGGCCGGTACGGTCCCGCCACCAACTCAAGAAAAGGTGCGGGGCATGGCGAGCGTGGCCGGGCGGGGTGTCCGCTGATGCGGTCGGGGCGGACACGGCTGGACGGTGCGGTGGTGCAGGGCTTCTACGACCGGATGCGGGTGGTGGCGCCGGCCGCCTACGGGGCGATCGAACGGGACCGGGCCGACGACCCCGGGTGCGCCTTCGCCGACACCGCCTGCGGCCGGCTGGTCGGCTCGCTCGACGCGGCCGGGCTGCGCGCGCTCGGCATGTGGGCGCACCACTGGTGCATGCGCTTCTACGACGACGACACCCGGGTCGGCCTGCGGCTGGTCCGGGAGCTCGCCGGTCGCACCGGGCTGGGCTGGACGGTCGACGAGGTGCGCTGGCTGCTCGACCAGTCC
Organism: Micromonospora sp. MH33; assembly: GCF_003013775.1. Taxonomy (NCBI): domain Bacteria; kingdom Bacillati; phylum Actinomycetota; class Actinomycetes; order Micromonosporales; family Micromonosporaceae; genus Micromonospora; species Micromonospora sp. MH33. Next base: position 118 of record NZ_MUYZ01000635.1, on the reverse strand, counting down.
TACGCGGCCGCGCCGTCCGCCGCGCACCGGTTCACCCTGCCGCTCGCCGCGGCGGCGGAACTGCCGCCCGGCGCGCTGCCCGAGGGTTTGGCTGCCGACGCCCCGGCCGACGCCTGGC